>VGNK01000215.1 GCA_016866055.1 Chloroflexota bacterium
GGCGCCGGCGCCGGGGGCCACGCCCGCCGCCGGCGCGACGCTCCAGCAGCTGCTCCAGCAGGCGCGCGAGCGGTCGGAGGCCGCACAGCGCGAGCTCGACGAGCTTCGGCGCCTGCTCGACCGCATCGAGCAAGCGCAGCGATAGCAGCCGCGAGCGCCGCTCGCGTTCAGCCGGGGGGCCGACCGTGACCCAGAGCCGCTCCACCCGCGACGTCAAGGCGCTCGAGGCCAGCCTCTACATGCAGGCCGCGCGCCGCGTCCCCGTGACGCTCGTCCGCGGCGAGGGCACGCGCGTCTGGGACGACACCGGCAAGTCGTACCTGGACTTCGTCGCCGGGATCGCGACGAACTCGCTCGGCCACGCCCACCCGGGTCTCGCCGACGTGATCGCGACGCAGGCGCACACGCTGATCCACGTCTCGAACATCTTCTACAGCGAGCCGCAGATCGAGCTCGCCGAGCTGCTGATCTCGCACTCGGCGCTCGACCGCGTCTTCTTCTCGAACTCCGGCGCCGAGGCGAACGAGGCCGCGATCAAGATCGCCCGCAAATGGGGGAAGCTGCACCGAGACGGTGCCTTCGAGATCATCGTCACCGATCACAGCTTCCACGGCCGCACGATGGCCACCGTCTCGGCCACCGGCACGCCGCGCTACCGCGACCCGTTCGCGCCGACGCTTCCCGGCTTCGTGTTCGTCGCCTACGACGACGTCGACGCGGTGCGCAGGGCGACGACGCCGCGTACGGCCGCCGTGATGGTCGAACCGGTGCAGGGCGAGGGCGGTGTCAACGTGCCGAAGCCCGACTACCTGCCGCAGCTGCGGCGCTGGTGCGACGAGCAGGGGCTGCTCCTGATCCTCGACGAGGTGCAGACCGGCGTGGGCCGCACGGGGACGATCTGGGCGTACGAGCAGGTGGGGATCGAGCCCGACGTGATGACCTCGGCAAAGGGGATCGGGGGCGGCGTGCCGCTCGGCGCCACGCTCGCCAAGGAGCATGCCTCCGTGTTCGAGCCGGGCGATCACGGCTCGACCTACGGCGGCAACCCGCTCGCCACCGCCGCGGGCACCTACGTGATGCGCCAGCTCGTGGAGACGGACCTGCTCGCGAACGTGCGCGCGCGGGGCGAGCAGCTCGCCCGCCGGCTCGCGGGCCTCGAGGACCGCACGCCGCTCGTCACCGGCGAGCGCGGCGTCGGCCTGCTGCGCGGCCTCGAGCTCGGCAAGGAGGTCGCCGCCGAGGTCGTCACGCGCGCGGTCGGGAGGGGCATCCTGCTGAACCCGGTGCGGCCGGACGTCGTGCGCTTCATGCCGCCCCTCACCGTGACCGCTGGAGAGATCGACGAAGCGGTCGATATCGTGGAGAGCGTGCTGCAGGAGATCGGCTCCTAGCACCGCGGCGCGGCCGACGCCGCGCTCCGGAGGCAACGTGCTCCGACGGCTCTCCCTCCCGCTCGGCGTGGAGATCGCGCTCGCGGCGCTGCTCACGCTCGGGGTCGCCGGCGCGATCGTCGTCTGGCAGGTCGGCTCGGTGATCGGGCCCGACACCGAGCAGGACTTCGCGGAGCGCGTCGAGCGGGCCCGCGAACTCACCCAGGCGCGGCTCGAGGCGCTCTCGGCGCTCACGCAGATCGGAGCGGTCGTGGTCGCGCGCCATGAGGAGTTCGCGTAGGCGCTCGCCGCGCGCGATGTCGAGGGCGCGCTGCGCATCGCGTACCGCTTCGCCGAGGGGGGTGCCCGGGTCGATCGAGGGGACGCCGGCGATCGCGCTCTACGACGCCGGGGGGCGGGTGCTGTTCCGGTCGGTGGCTCCCGCGGAGCCGGCGGGCCGCGAAAGACCGCGCGAGGTCCTGGAGGCGCTCCGCGGCGGCAGCGTCGGCGGCGGGATGCGCGCCGAGCCCGGGCTCGGCCTCGCCGCGTTCGACAACGCGACGGTGCGCGCCCGAGACGGGCGCATCGTCGGGGTGGTCGAGCTGCTCGCTGGGATCGATGATGCCTTCACGGCCCGCACGTCCGCGCTCGTTGGCACGCTGGTGGTGTTCTACGGAGACCGCGGGACGCTCGCCACGAGCCGGCCCGACGTGGTGATCGACCCGGGCGCGATCAGCGAGCAGGACGAGGACCGCCTGGAGGGCGCGGTCGACTACATCTCCTTCGCCGGGCAGCGCTTCCTCTCGTCGGTGATCACGGTCCGCGACGGCGCAGGCGGGAAGGTGGGGTATGCGTACGTCGGGGTCGACCGCGCGACGGTGCGCGGCGCGGTGGACGACGCGCGCGACCGCGTGATCGGCTGGATCGGCGTCCCCGCGCTCGTCGGGCTCGCGCTGGCGGCGGGCACGACGCTGTTCGTCGTGCGCCCGCTCACGGCGCTCGTGGACGCCTCACGGCGCGTGCAGGCGAACGACCTCGAGAGCGCGGTGCCGGTGACCGGGCCGCGCGAGACGCGGGAGCTCGGCGTCGCGATGGAGCAGATGCGCCTGGCGATCCGACCGGGACGCGAGAGCCTGCTGGCGACGAACCGGCGGCTCGCAGAGCAAGTGGAGGCGTCCTCCGCCGACCCGGTGCAGGTGACCGAGGAGCTCTCTGAATCGCCCCGGGAATGTTGGAGGCTCCAATCCTTGAGAGGATGGAGCGACGACACACCGAGGCAGGTACGGGCGTCTCCGAGGAGGAGCGGCCGCACTTCTTCGAGAAGTTCCTCCGCACCTCGGCCGGCTCGCGCTCGACCGGCGGCATCGGGCTCGGCCTCGCGATCGCGCGCTCGCTCGTCGAGCTGCACGGCGGCCGCATCTGGTGCGAGAGCGACGGCACGAACGGGAGGACGTTCGCGTTCACCGTGCCGCGCCGGGCGGCGAGCCGCGACTGACCGCCCGCGCCGGAGCGGGTGCGCTCGTTCGAGGCGCCTTCAGGGCCGACCCGCCACCCGGCGGGGCGCGCCGCGCACTCGTTCGCAGGCGGGCGAGCACCTAAGATCGCGCCTCACACCCCACGCCCGGACCGGGAGCGCGCGATGGCCGACAAGATCGTGCTCGCCTACTCAGGCGGCCTCGACACCTCCGTGGCCTGCAAGTGGCTGCAGGAGCAGCGCAACTACGAGGTGCACTGCCTCACCGTCGACCTCGGAAACCTGCCCGACATCGACGACGCGCGGCAGCGCGGGCTCTCCGCAGGTGCCGTCGAGGTGGACGTCGTCGACGCGAAGGAGGACTTCCTCCGCTACTTCGTCTTCCCCGCGCTCGGCGCGAACGTGGTGTACGAGGGGCGCTACCCGCTCGCGACGGCGCTCGGCCGGCCGCTGATCGCAAAGATCCTCGTCGACAAGGCGCGCGCGGTGGGCGCGGTCGCGGTCGCCCACGGCTGCACGGGCAAGGGGAACGACCAGGTTCGCCTCGACGTCGGCGTGCAGACGCTCGCGCCCGACCTGAGGATCGTGGGGACGCAGCGCGAGAACCAGATGTCGCGCGACGAGGCGCTGCGCTACGTCGCACGCCACGGCATCGCGGTGCGACAGACCGTCGCCTCGCCGTACTCGACCGACGAGAACCTCTGGGGCCGCTCGATCGAGGCGGGCGTGCTCGAGGACCCGTGGGTGGAGCCGCCCGAGGACGTCTACGCCTGGACGAAGCCGCTCGACCGCACGCCGGCCACGCCCACCGTCGTCGAGATCCGCTTCGAGGAGGGCGTGCCGGTCGCGCTCGACGGCGAGGCGGCCGACCCGGTCACGCTCGTGCAGCGGCTGACCACGCTCGGGGGCGAGCACGGGATCGGCCGCGTCGACATGGTCGAGAACCGCCTGGTCGGCATCAAGTCCCGCGAGATCTACGAGGCGCCGGCGGCGGTGATCCTGCTCGACGCGCACCGCGCGCTCGAGGAGTTGACGCTCTCGAAGCAGCAGGTGCGGTGGAAGAACCTCGTCGCGCAGGAGTACGCGGACCTCATCTACAACGGGCTCTGGTTCACCGCGCACCACCGCGACCTCTCCGAGTACGTGCGCTCGACGCAGCGCCACGTCACCGGCGACGTGCGCGTGCGGCTCTGGCACGGCACCGTGATGATCCTGGGGCGGCGCGCGGAGCGCAGTCTCTACAGCAAGGAGCTCGCGACCTACAGCGACGCCGACCAGTTCGACCAGTCGCACGCGCAGGGCTTCATCCGGCTGCACGGGCTGCAGGCGCAGGTGCAGGCGCACCGCCAGCTGCTGCGCGAGCGCACCGACCTGCTCCACCTCGCCGCGCCCGACGACTAGCGGGCGGGCGCGGGCAGCCAGCGCGAGGCCGGGCCGGGACCGACCACCGCTGGTACGACGAGCTGGGCCGCGGTGGTGGGACCCGCGCAGCCCGGTCGCCGCGCTCCACGAACTCAACCCGGTGCGGGCCGCCCACGACGCAGAGCGCTTCGCGCGCCTGCTCCCGCCGGCGCCGCGCGTGCTCGACCTCGGCTGCGGCGTCGGGCCGCTCAGCCGCGCGCTGGCGGACGCCGGATGCGCGGTCGTGGGGCTGGACCG
>VGNK01000216.1 GCA_016866055.1 Chloroflexota bacterium
CCGGGGGCCGCGTGCTCGTCGTCCCCCGCCCCGGCACGCGCGTCCGGCGCGGCGAGCTGGACCGAGGGTAGGGGCGCGGCGGGAGCAGGTCCGGGCGCGGGGGGCGCGGGGGCCGCGGGGACCGCGAAGGCGGCGCGGCCGTTCTTCGAGACGATCACCGTGCAGGCACCCTTCGTCTCGGGCGGCGCGGAGACGGCGCCGATCGCGATGCGCTGCGTGGTGCCCGGGGCCGCGCGGTGCGCGAGCGCGCGTTCGAGCGAGGGAAGGTCGACCGCGCTGAGCGGGCTCTCCTCGAGCGCCGCCACCACCTCGGCGACGGTGGGCGCGACCGCGACCGCGCGCGGCGCGATCACGAGCTCGACGGTTCGACCCTCGTAGGCGATCTCGAACGCGGGGTGCGACCCGGCATCGGGCTGCGTCATCGCGGTCAGTCCGCGGGTGGCGCGCCCCGCACCCGGGCGCTGCGTGTTCACCCGACAGCGTGCGGGCGCGCGCGGGCCTCCACCATCGGGGAACGCCCCTACGAACGGGCGCGCCGGCGCTGCTTCCCGCGCGAACGGCGCCGGCGGGGCCGACGCTACCCCAGCGCGCGCAGCGGCCGCTGCACGAGCGCGATCGCCGCCGCGCTCGCGAGCATCATCGCGCCCGTCGCGGCGAAGAGGAGCGGCAGCCCCAGCGCCTGCCCGAGCAGCCCGAACGCCAGCCCCGAGGTCTGCGCGAGCCCCTGCGAGAGGAAGAGCAGCGCGGTGATGCGCCCCAGCAGCGCGCGCGGCACCTCGCGCTGCAGCAGCGCGGTTCCGACCGTCTGCTGACCCTGGAAGGCGAACCCCGCGAAGAAGAGCGCGCACGCCGTCACCGCGATCGAGCGCGAGAGCGAGTATGTCAGCACCGCCGCCGCGTAGAGCAACGCCGCGGCGACGAACTTCGGGCCCATCCCGCGGTAGTCCCCCTGAGACATGAGCCACGCCGACGAGACCACCATCCCGATCGACCAGAGTGCGGTGAGCAGGCTCCAGCCCGCGGGGCCGACGCCGAGCACCTCGTTCATCCATGCGGCACCGAGCGTCCAGAGCACGCTCGTGCCGCACAGGACGGAGATCCACATCAGCAGCACCGCCCACCGCACGGCGCGGTCGCGCCGGACGTAGGCGACACCGTCGCGCACGTTGCGGAGGAGCGACCTACCTCGGGCGGAGGAGTCGCCCGGCGCCACCCGCACCCGGAGCTGCGATGCCAGGATCGCGACCGCGACGTGCCCGACGACGCCCACGGCGTAGGTGGTCCCGAAGCCGAGCCACTCGACGAGCGCGCCGCCGAGCCCGTTCCCCGCGATCATCATGACGGCCAGGACGAGCCAGTTGATCGTCACCGCGGTCGTGAGGTGCCGGTCGGGCACGATGTCCGCGATCAGCGCGGTGCGCGCGGGCAGGTCCTGCGCGTTCATCAGCCCCATCGTCGAGAAGAGCAGCAGCACGACGGGAAGCCAGGGGCCGCCCTCCTCCACCCCTGGCAGGAAGAACAGCCCCGTGGTGATCGAGACGAGCACGGCGCCGGCGGCGTGGGAGGCGATCAGCGTCACGCGCCGCGGGTAGCGGTCGGCGATCGCGCCCCCGAAGAGCGACCAGCCCAGAAACGCGGCGCCGTTCACGCTGGCGAGCAGCCCGAGCCAGAGGAGGCGCTGCGACTCCGGCGCCGCGGTGTTGACGTACCAGGCCTGCGCGAACCAGAGGGTCGGTCCGCGCAGGCCGACGAAGACCTGGATCGCGAGCAGCAGCCGGAAGTCGTCGAGGCGGAGCAGCGCGGACGGGGCTGACTCCGGCGGCCAGGTCGTGTCGCCCACCGCCGTCATGCACTCGAACCTAGCGCGACGCGGCGCTAGCCACCACGGGTGCGGCCCCCGATCCCGCCCGCCCGTGCCCACCCCACCGGGGCAGCCGGAAGCGAACGGCGGCTACGCGAGCTCGTAGCGCGGTGGGCGCGCCCATTGCTCGCTGGGCGGGTTCTCCTGCGCGCGGATCTCCTGGCGGCGCTGCGCCGCCTCCAGCCGGCGCGCCTTGCGGATCACCAGGTCGCGCTGGCGCACGTGCTCCACGTCGCGCTGGATGCGCGCCTTCGATCGCGCCCGCCGCGGCGTCCCGGGCTGTTCGGCCACGCGCCCCTCATCGACGAGCTGCTCGAGGTGGCTGCGCACGTTGTTGTCGGCCGCACGCCGCAGCCGCCGGTCGATCTCCGGGTAGAGGCGCAGCATGATCTCCCAGCTGCTCAGCGGCTTCCCCTCCTCGAGCACCCCGAGGATCTGCCGCTCGCGCTGGTTGCGGTGGTTCACGTACATCTGCAGCCGCTCGCGCGGGTCGTGGACGATCTTCCCGTGCCCGGGGCAGATCACCTTCAGGTTGGGGAGCGCGAGCAGCCGCGCGAGGCTCCTGCGGTAGAGCCCAAGGTCCCAGACGGTCGTCGTCGACGACCCGAGCAGCGTGTCGCCCGTGAAGAGCACGCCCTCGTCTTCCAGGTAGTACGAGAGCGAGTCGACGCTGTGGCCGGGGGTGGCGATCACGCTGACCCGCACGCCGCCGCCGAGGTCGATCACGTCCCCGTCCTTGAGCGGCCTCACCTCGCGCGGGATGCGGCCCTTGAGCAGCCGTCGCCCGCCGTCGGGGATCGCGACCTCGGCCTGCAGAAACTCGCGCGCCCACTTCAGGTTGCCGGAGTGGTCGGCGTGGTGGTGGGTGATCGTCGCGATCCCGATCTCGGCTTGCTCGGTCGCGGCGAGGTAGCCGCGCAGGAACCACTGGTAGCGGTCGATCGCCTCGCCGGAGTCGATCGTGAGCGACTGGCCGCCCTTCGGCCCGACCAGGTAGATCGAGGTGAAGTCGGGGTGCATCGGGTTCTCGTCCGGGACCATCGCCGCGCGGACTGAGGGGCTGATCTGCATCTCGCGCCATCCGATCTCGAGCGTATGAGGGCCCTGGGACACCTCGCGGGCAACGAGGAGGCCCGGCTCTCGCCGGGCCTCCTCCCGGTGCGCCGGGGAAGCTCGCCCTAGCCGCGCGGCAGCCCGAGGCCGCGCGTGGCGATGATGTTGCGCTGGATCTCCGATGAGCCGGCGGCGATCGTCGCGGGCACCGAGGTCACGTACCCCTGCGTGAAGGCCGCCTTCGCGGGCGCGCGCTCGTCCGCCGGGTCCCACAGATTCGAGTAGAGCCCGAAAAGCTTCGTCCCCGTCCGCTGCAACCGCTGCCCCGCCTCGGAGATGAACATCTTCGCGGTGGAGGCCTCGTAGTTCGGGATCAGCCCGCGGTTCTGCATCGAGATGATGCGGAACGAGAAGTTGAACCCGACCTCGGTCTCGATGTAACGGTCGGTCAGCTCGGCGCGGATCACCGGGGACTCCTCGCGGCCCTCGAGCCGCGACTTCGGCTTCCCGTCCTTGCTGCCGGTGTAGTCGATCAGCCGCCTGATCGTGCGGCGGGCGGCGACGGCGCCGGCGATGTTCGAGCGCTCGAAGTCGAGCAGCGTCGCGCCGACGTACCAGCCGCGGTTGATCTCGCCGACGGCGTTCTTGGCGGGGACGCGCACGTCCTCGAAGAACGTCTCGTTGAAGCCGTGCTTCCATGCCATGTTGATGAGCGGGCGCACGGTGAGGCCGGGCGTCTTGATGTCCTCGATCACGAGGAAGGTGATGCCACGGTGCTTCGGCGCGTCGGGGTCGGTGCGTACGAGCGCGAAGATCGCGTCGGCGTGGTGGGCGCCCGAGGTCCAGATCTTCTGCCCGTTGACGACGAAGTCGTCGCCGTCGCGCACGGCGCGCGTCTGCAGCGAGGCGAGGTCGGAGCCCGCGCCCGGCTCGGAGTAACCCTGCGCGTACACGATCTCACCGGAGAGGATCGGCGGGAGCCACTTCTTCTTCTGCTCCTCCGTGCCGTGCACGATCAGCGTGGGGCCGAGCAGGCTCACGCCCGAGCCACCGACGCGCGGGGCGCCGGCGCCGGCGATCTCCTGGTTGAAGATGAACTGCTCCATCGGGGAGAGGCCGCCGCCGCCGTACTCCTTCGGCCACTGCGGGGCGAACCACCCGCGCTCGGCGAGCGCCTTGCCCCACCGCTCGGCCGCCTCGCGGCGGGTCTTCTCGTCGGACTTGCGGTCGGCGACCCAGTCGCCCCCGCCGCCCTCCTCGACGGTCTCGCCCTCGGCGATCCGCTTGTAGTAGTCAGGGAGGCCACTCTTGAGGACCTCGCGCACCTGCGCGCGGAAGGTCGCCTGCTCCGGAGAGTCCGCCCAGTCCATCTGTCACCCACCCCTCCCGACGGTTCGTGGTTGCCCGGAGATTGTAATCACCCGGGGCCAGCCGCGGGGCGGCGGTCACCGCCGCGCGACACGTGAAGCGGGCGGGGGCCGGCGCCACCGACGCGCACCGCGGGCGAGCCGGACGCCGGACGGTCGCCCGCGCGAGCGCCGCCCG
>VGNK01000217.1 GCA_016866055.1 Chloroflexota bacterium
CCGCGGCCGCGGCGCTGCGACCCCGGCTGCGCGCGGCGCCCGGAGGTCCTCGATGCCCCCGACCCGCGGCGGCGCACGCACGATGCTCGCCGGCGACCTCGGCGGCACCCGGATGCGCCTCGCGCTCTTCACCGAGGACGGCGAGATCGCCGCCCGCCGCCGCGACGACACCCCCGCCGACCGCCCCACCGCCCTCATCGACGCGGCGCGCGCCGCGCTCGCCGAGGCCCCGGGCGCCGTCGACGCCTTCGTGCTCGGCGTCGCGGGGCCGACCGACTACGAGGCCGGCCGCCCGCTGCGCTTACCGAACCTCCCCGGCTGGGAGGGCCACCTCTCCGCGGCCGGTCTCGCCGACGCGCTCGGCCTCCCCATGCTGATCGCCAACGACGCCGACCTCGCCGCCCTCGGGGAGCACCGCTTCGGCGCCGGCCGCGGCACCCGCGATCTAGTTGATGTCACGTCGAGCACCGGGGGCGGCGGCGGGGTGGTGCTGAACGGCCGCCTCCTGCACGGCCGTCGCTCGCTCGCCCCGAGGTCGGCTGGATGGCGATCGACCGCCAGACGGGCACCACGGTCGAGGAGCTCGGCTCGGGCTCGGCGCTCGAGCGCATCGCGGGGGCGGACGTCCCCACCGTGACCCGTCGCGCGCAGGCGGGCGACCCCGAGGCGCGGGCCGCGTTCGAGGCCGTGGCAGGTGCGCTCGCGGTCGGCGTGATGAACGCGGTCTTCCTCGTCATGCCGGGGCGCGTCGTGATCGGCGGCGGCGTCTCGCGGGCCGGAGACCTCCTGCTCGACCCCATCCGCGCGCGCATCGCCCGGGAGGGGCCGCGCCTGGCGATCACCCCCGAGGTCGTGGTGGCGACCGGCGGCGACGAGGTCGGGCTGCGGGGCGCCTTCGCCCTCTGGCAGGACGTCGCGCGCGGGGAGTCCTCCCTGAACTACACACTTCCCCGGAAGCCCGATCGTGGTCGTGGGGTTGCAGGTGGTGCATGATGGAACGGTGAGGATGGGATCGCGCATGCGCGTCGCGGTCGCCTGCGACCACGCGGGCTTCCCGCTCAAGCACGACGTGATCGCGGCCCTGCGCGCCGAGGGCCACGAGCCGCTCGACCTCGGCAAGGACTCGACGGCGCCCGTCGACTACCCGGACGTGGCGGAGCTCGTCGCCCACGCGCTGATCGGCGAGAAGACCCGGCGGGGCGTGATCATCTGCGGCAGCGGCGTGGGCGCCACCGTCGCCGCCAACACGTTCCCCGGCATTCGCGCCGCCGTCTGCCACGACACGTTCTCCGCCCGCCAGGGCGTCGAGGACGACGACATCAACGTGCTGTGCCTCGGCGCCCGCGTGGTCGGGCCGCGCCTGGCGGGGGAGCTCGTGCGCACCTTCATGCGTGCGGTGTTCTCCGGCGCCGAGCGCCACGCGCGCCGGCTGCGCAAGCTCGAGGCGATCGAGTCCCGCTTCCGGCGAGAGCCGGAATAGCCCATGTCCGACACGATCGCCGCCCTGCGCCGCGCCGGCCAGAGCCCCTGGCTCGACTTCATCCGGCGCGCGTTCATCGACTCGGGCGAGCTCGACCGGCTGATCGACGCGGGGTGGGTCACCGGCCTCACCTCGAACCCATCGATCTTCGCGAAGGCGATCACCGGCTCGACCGACTACCACGCCGCGCTCGCGCGCATCGCGCGCGACGGCGCCGCCGACCCCTACGAGGCGTTCCTCGCGCTCGCGCGCGACGATATCCGCGACGCCGCCGACCGCTTCCGCCCGCACTACGACGCCACCCTCGCCGCCGACGGCTACGTCTCGTTCGAGGCCCCGCCCGGCGTGGAGGACGACCTCGACCGGCTGCTCGCCGAGGTGCGCCGCCTCCACCGGTTCTTCGACCGGCCCAACGTGATGATCAAGGTGCCGGGCACCGCGGTCGGGGTGAGGGCGCTCGAGGAGCTGATCGCCGACGGCATCAACATCAACGTCACGCTGCTCTTCGGCATCGACCGCTACGTGGAGGTCGCCGGCGCCTACATCCGCGGGCTCGAGCGGCGCTACGCCGAGGGCCGCCCGATCGATCGCATCGCGAGCGTCGCCTCGTTCTTCGTCTCGCGCGTCGACACGAAAGTCGACGAGCGGCTGCCGGAGGGCTCGCCGCTGGCCGGGCGCGCGGCGGTGGCGAACGCGCGCGTCGCCTACCGGCGCTTCCGCGAGCACTTCAGCGGGCCGCGGTGGGAGCGGCTCGCGGCGGCCGGCGCGCGGGTGCAGCGGCCGCTCTGGGCCTCGACCTCGACGAAGAACCCCGCCTACCCGGACGTGCTCTACGTCGACACGCTGGTCGCGCCCGACACCGTGAACACGTTGCCGGAGGTGACGCTCCGCGCGTTCGCCGATCACGGGAGCGCGGAGGTGGCGATCACCGAGGGCGCGATCGCCGACGCGCACGCCACGCTGCGCGCGGTCTCCGAGGCCGGCGTCGACCTCGAGCGCGTGACGGCGGAGCTGCTCGAGGAGGGGCTCGCGTCGTTCGCGAAGGACTCCCGGGCGCTGCTCGACGCGATCCGGGAGGCGCTGCGCGCGCCGCAGCGCCACGACCCCGCGAGCACGGGGCGGCTCGGGCCGATCGAGGGCGCGGTGCGCGCGCGCATCGAGGCGATGACGCGCGACGAGGTTGTGCGCCGCGTCTGGGAGGCCGACCACACGCTGTGGAGCGACCGCCCCGACGAGATCACCGACCGCCTCGGCTGGCTCGAGATCGACGACGAGATGTCGGAGGAGGTCGAGCGGCTCGCGGCGTTCGCCGCGCGCGTGCGCGAGGAGGGCTACCGCGCCGCGGTGGTGCTCGGGATGGGCGGCTCGAGCCTCGCCCCCGAGGTGGTGGCCGCGACCTACCCGCGGCGGCGGCGCGGGCTGCGGCTGAAGGTGCTCGCCACCACCGACCCCGCGGAGATCCGCGCGGTGACCGCCCGCCTCGACCTCGCGCGCACGCTCTTCGTCGTCTCGAGCAAGTCGGGGACGACGATCGAGATGCAATCGCTCTTCGAGCATTTCTGGAGCCTCGCCCCGGACGGGGGGCACTTCGTCGCGATCACGGACGCCGGGACGCCGCTCGAGCGGCTCGCCGCGGAGCGCGGCTTCCGCGCGACGTTCGCGCTGAGCGCCGAGGGCGGGCCGCTCACCGGCGGCGCGAACATCGGCGGGCGCTACTCGGCGCTCAGCTACTTCGGGCTCGTGCCGGCGGCGCTCGCCGGCGCGCCGGTGGCGGAGCTGCTCGAGCGCGCGCACGAGATGCACCAGGCGTGCCACCTCTGCGTGCCGCCCGCCGAGAACCCGGGCGCCTGGCTCGGCGCGGTGCTCGGCGAGGCCGCGCGCGCCGGCCGCGACAAGCTCACGCTCGTGCTCCCGCGCGAGCTCGCCACGCTCGGCGGTTGGATCGAGCAGCTGATCGCGGAGTCCACGGGCAAGGACGGCGCCGGCATCATCCCGGTCGACGGCGAGCCGCTCGGCGATCCATCCGCCTACGGCGACGACCGCGTCTTCGTCGCGATCGGCGACGAGCAGGCGGCGACGCTCGACGCGCTCGCACGCGCCGGGCATCCCGTCGTGCGGCTGCCGTACCGCGACCGCGCGCAGCTCGGCGCCGAGTTCTTCCGCTGGGAGCTCGCGACCGCGATCGCCGGGCACGTGCTCGGCATCCGCCCGTTCAACCAGCCGAACGTGCAGGAGGCGAAGGACGCGACCGCGCGCATCCTCACGGGGGGCGCGCCGTCGAAGCCGAGGACGCCGAGCGCGGCCGAGGTGCTCGCGACGGCGGCGCCGCGCGACTACATCGCCATCCAGGCGTACGCGCGGCGCACGCCGCGCCTCGACGCGCTGCTGCAGGCAGCGCGCCTGCGGCTGCGCGACCGCTTCCGCGTCGCGACGACCGTCGGATACGGGCCGGCGTTCCTGCACTCGACCGGCCAGCTCCACAAGGGCGGGCCGCCGAGCGGCATCTTCCTCGCCTACGTCCCCGCCGACCGCCGCGACCTCCCGATCCCCGGGCGGCCGTACGGCTTCGGCGAGCTGAAGCGGGCGCAGGCGATCGGGGATCTGGAGTCGCTGCAGCGCCGCGGGCGGCGGGTCGCATGGGTGACGCGGCGCGAGATCGAGGGGTGGGCGCGATGACCTCGAAGACCCCGCCGGCGCGCGCCGGGACCGCGATGACGATGGGGCTCGTCGGGCTCGGGCGGATGGGCGCGGGGATCCACGACCGGCTGCGCCAGCACGGCCACACCGTCACGGGCTACGACCGCGACCCGGAACTTGCGGACGTGGGCTCGCTCGAGGACCTGGTGCGCGCCCTGCCGCCGCCGCGCGTGCTCTGGGTGATGGTCCCCTCGGCCGCGCCGCCGGCGGGCCGCGCGCCTCGCAGGGC
>VGNK01000218.1 GCA_016866055.1 Chloroflexota bacterium
CCGAGCGGCGCTACGATGCCCGAGCGCAGCGACCGGTGAGGCGGCCGCGCGCACGGAGAACCCGCCCGCGCCCGCCCGAGCCGGAGGCCGACCGATGACGCACGCCGAGAACCTCCCCTTTCGCTCGCGTCGTGCTCCCGTGCTCTCCGCGCGCGGGCTCGTCGCCGCCAGCCAGCCACTCGCCGCGCAGGCCGGCGTCGAGATCCTGCGCGAGGGCGGCAACGCCGCGGACGCCGCCGTCGCCACCGCCGCCGCGCTCGCGGTCACGGAGCCCGCGGCCACCGGCATCGGCGGCGACTGCTTCGCGCTCTTCTTCGATCACGCGGCGCGCCGCGTCTCCGCGCTCAACGGCAGCGGCCGCGCCCCCGCCGCGCTCTCCGTCCGCGCGCTCGCGGAGCGCGGCATCACCGACGCGATCCCGACCACCTCGCCGCACGCGGTCACCGTGCCCGGCGCCGTCGCCGGCTGGGCCGACACGCTTGGGCGCTTCGGCCGCATGCCGCTCGCGCGCGTGCTGCGCCCCGCGATCCGCCTCGCCGAGGGCGGCTTCCCCGTCAACCCGCTCGTCGCCGGCTACTGGGAGGAACTCGCGCCGCCCCTACTCGGCCAGCCGAACTTCGGCGAGCTGTTGATCGACGGCCGCCCGCCGCGCGCGGGTGAGACCTGGCGCAACCCGGGCCTCGCCGCGGTGCTGCACGAGGTCGCCGAGGGCGGCCCCGAGGCCTTCTACCGCGGCCGCGCCGCCGCCGCGATCGTCGACGTGCTCGCGGGGATCGGCGGACTCATGCAGCCCGAGGATCTCGCCGCGCACCACTCGACCTTCGAGGAGCCGATCGCGATCACCTACCGCGGGCACACCGTCTACGAGTGCGGGCCGAACGGGCAGGGGATCACGACCCTGATCGCGCTCAGCGTGCTCGAGGGCTTCGACCTCGCCGCGCTCGACCCGCTCTCGCCCGAGCACCTGCACCTCGGCATCGAGGCGATGCGCCTCGGCTTCGCCGACTCGCGCTGGTACGTCTCCGACCCGGCGTTCTCCGATCAGCCGTTCGCGGGGCTGCTCGCGAAGGAGTACGCCGCTGAGCGGCGCGCGCTCGTCGACCCGGCGCGCGCGCACCCGGACCTCGCGCACGGGCGGCCGCGGCAGACGGCGCCCGTCGGCGGCTCCGACACCGTCTACCTCGCGGTCGTCGACGGCGACGGGAACGGCTGCTCGTTCATCAACAGCGTCTACACGGGGTTCGGCACCGGCATCGTGCCGCAGGGGCTCGGCTTCACGCTGCAGAACCGCGGGGCGAACTTCTCGCTCGACCCCGGTCACCCGAATGCGCTCGCGGGGCTGAAGCGGCCGTACCACACGATCATGCCGGGGCTTTCCACGTACGCGGACGGGTCGCTGCACGCGGTGTTCGGGGTGAAGGGCGGCTTCGCGCAGCCGCAGGGGCAACTGCAGGTGTACGTGAACCTCGTCGATCACGGGATGGACCCGCAGACGGCGCTGGATGCGCCGCGCTTCTGCCTGCGGCCGGCGCTGCCGTCGGGGCAGGTGCTGATCGAGGAGGGCATCGCTCACGGGACGATGCACCGGCTCGCGCGGCTCGGGCACGCGGTGGTCCCGTCGACGGACCGCTACCTCTTCGGCACCGGGCAGGTGATCGTGCGCGAGGCGGGGACGGGGGCGTACTGGGGCGGGACGGACCCGCGGGCGGACGGGGCGGTGGCCCCGGTGGTGTGAGCCCGCGAGGGGCCCCGTGAGCAGGCGAGGTCGCTATCCCACCGCCGCCGCGCGCTCGACCGCCCGCTCGCCCAGCCGCCGCGCGTCGAGCTCCGCGCACAGCGCCGCGAACGCGGGCGTCGGGCCGCGCCAGCGCGTCTCCTCCACGTCCGCGAAGAGCGGCAGGTCGTCGCGCAGCGTCGCGAGGTCGCGGAAGAGGAACGCGTCGTCGATGCGCTCGACGAGCGTTGCGGCCAGCCGCGCCGCCCCGCGCACCGCCACCTCCCAGCCGTCCGCCGACGGCGGGATCCGCTCGAGGTGCCCGTAGCGCGCGAGCACCGCGGACGCCGACTTCGCCCCCCAGCCGGGCAGCCCGGGGAAGCCGTCGGCGCTGTCGCCGACGAGCGCCAGGTAGTCGGGGATCGAGGCCGGCGGCACGCCGAACTTCTCCATCACCCCCGCCTCGTCGATCACCCTCCCCGTGCGCCGCTCGAGCTGTACGACCCGCGTGCCGCGCACGCACTGCGCGAGGTCCTTGTCGGGCGTGGCGATTACGACCTGCTCCACGCGCGGGTCGGCCGCTGCGAGCGCCGCCGCGGAGGCGAGCGCGTCGTCGGCCTCGTAGTCGGTCATCGCCCACACCGCGATCCCGAGCGCGCGCAGCGCCTCCTCGAGCGGCTCGAACTGCGCCATCAGCTGCGCGGGCACCCCCGCGCCCGTCTTGTAGCCGGGCCAGAGCTCGTTGCGGAACGACTCGATCACGTGATCGGTGGCGACGCCGACGTGCGTGACGCCGTCCTCGAGCATCCCCATCACCGACCCGAGCACCGCGCGGAGCGCGCCGACCTCGCGTCCGTCGGCGGTCTGCGCCGCCGGGATCACCGCGAAGTGGCGGAACAGCTCGTAGGTGCCGTCGAGCAGGTGGACGCGCACGGCCGGGTCAGCGCTCGCCCCTCGGCGGCCGCCCGCTGCCGGGCGGGCCGGCGAACGCCTGCGCGACCTCGAGGAGATCGCGCGCCGCGGCGCCCTCGGCGACCAGCGCGGTGTCGAGGTGGTGGATGCGCTGCGTGACCACGCGGCAGAAGTCGCCGGCCGGGCCCATGATGCGGTTCGGCGCGTCCTCCGGCCCCCACGTCCACGTCGCGCCGGAGGGCGCGCGCAGCTCAACCCGCAGCGGCTCCGCGTTCGGTTCGAGCCCGCGGTTGCGGTAGGCGAACTCGCGCGTCGAGTAGCCGAGGTGCGCGATGTGCCGCAGGCGATCGCTGTCTGGCAGCGAGCGGCCGGCGGCGTCGAGCGCGTCGAGGCCGTGCGACCAGCACTCCATCAGCCGCGCGGTCGCGAACGAGCGCGCGCTCATCGGCGGACCGACCCACGGGAGCCGCGCCCGCGTGTCGAGCGGGCGAAGCGCTGCGGCGAGCCGTGCGCGCGCCTCGCGCCACCACGCGAGCAGCGCCTCGACGCTCATCGTGCGCGCCTCGATCTGGCGCGCGCTCAGCACGCCGTCGCCGCGCCCGCCGCGGCCGCGGGGCGCCTCCCCGGTCTCCGCGATCGTCGCCGCGGTCTCGTCGAACTCCGCGAGGTGCGCGATGCAGTCGCGCAGCAGCCATCCGTCCGCGGGCGACGCGTGCTCCCACGCCGCGGGCGGCAGGTCGCGCAGCGCGTCGTCGAGCGCGCGCTGTTCCGCGACGAGGTCGTCGACCAGCGCCTGCATGACGTCGTCGCTCATGCGCATCCCCTCCTCAGCGCCGGCGCAGGCGCAGGCGGAAGCCCATGCGCCGCGCGAGAGGGAGCACGACGAAGATCAGCACGATCCCCGCCACGAGCGCGCCGAGGAACGACTCGAGCGCGTCGTCGACGTCCACCTTCCACTCGATCTCCATCGGGCGCTCGTGCACGGTGCGATCCTCTCGCTGCGCTCCCCGCTCGCGCGGCCGGCCCCGCGCTTGCGGCGCCTCGTGTCCTGGCCGCTCAGAAGTGCAGCACGTCCTCCGCGGTGTCGCCCTCGTCGAAGCGCGAGAGCCGGAACGAGCGTACGTCGACCGCGGTCGGCTCGTCGGTCGCGAGCTGCGAGGCGAGCAGGCCCCCGACCGGTCCCAGCGCGAAGCCGTGGCCGCTGAAGCCCGTCGCGATCACGAGGCCGCGTGGGGTCCCCGGCGCGTCGATGATCGGCACCGCGTCCGGCGTGTAATCGATGTAGCCCGCCCAGATGCGATCGACGCCGACGTCCGCGGCCTGCGGCACGAGCTCGCGGAAGCGTCGAAAGGTGCGCCACGCGGCGTCGACGTCGGGCTCCGGCTCCTCCGCACGCACCTGCGGCCAGAGCGGCTCGCCGACCGGCTCGGGCAGGAGCGTGCGCAGGTCGCGCAGCGCGGTGCGGCCGAGGTGGAGGCGGATGCGTCCGCGGCGGCGCGCGTCGAAGAGCGAACGCGCGAAGCGGGGGGCAAATCGCGCGAGCTCGAGGTCGACGTCGTAGTGGCTGCGCCCGCCGCCCGCGAGGATGAACCGGCCGTCGGGGCCCTGGCGCATCGCGACGTCGTCGGTCCAGACGACGACCGGGCTGAGCGCCGGCGCCGGGGTCGTGGCGAGCACGGTCGCACGCACCTTGCGCTGCGGCAGGCGCAGCCCGAGCGGCCAGAGCAGCCGGCTCGACCACGCGCCCGCCGCGACGATCAC
>VGNK01000219.1 GCA_016866055.1 Chloroflexota bacterium
AGCTTCCCGATGATCTCCTCGGCTCGGTACCGCTTCCGCTTCGTTGCCATCCCACGACCCCTCTCCGTCCACCGCAATTCTCACGCTCGCGGTGGATCCGTTTCAGGGGGTCAGGTCAAGACGACGCCGGGTCCCTCGCCGTGGGACTCGTAATCGAGCTCGTTGCTGCTGAGCTTCGCGAGCGGCATGCGGCTGCTGCTTTCGCGCGCGGATCGCCGGGCGCAGCGGATGGTGCGCCCGCGGCGCCCGGTCCGGCCTGGGCGTCGCGCGCGGTCGAGCGTGGCGCGCGCGCTATGCTCGGCGCCGCTGCGCGGCGGGTGCCCGTGCGGCGCGTGGACGGGAGGGACGCGATGGCGATCGTCGAGACCGAGCGCGACGGCGCGATCCTGGTGATCCGGATGAACCGGCCCGAGCGGCTGAACGCGCTCGGCGCGGAGCTGCGCGCTGCGCTGGCGCAGGCGTGGTGCGCGTTCCGCGACAGCCGCGATCTGGAGGTCGCGATCTTCACCGGCACCGGCCGCGCGTTCTGCGCCGGCGAGGACATGAAGGAGTCGCTCGAGCGCGGCTCCGTCCCGGGCGACAGCGGCAACGCACCGGCGTCGATCGCCGGGAGCGCGTCGGCGCGGCCGCGGCTCGACAATCCCTACGACGAGGGGACGCTCGCGAAGCCCGTGATCACGGCGATCAACGGGTACGCGATGGGCGGCGGCTTCCAGCTCGCCGAGCGGGGCGACCTGAGGGTCGCGGTGCGCGGCGCGATCTTCGAGATGTCGGAGGCGAAGCGCTGGCTGCTCGGGGGCTTCGCGCACGGCCTCACCGCCGCGATGCCGCACGCGATCGCGACCGAGATGGCCTTCGCGTACCGCTTCAGCGCCGAGCGGCTCTGCGAGCTCGGCTGGCTCAACCGGCTCACCGAGCCCGACGAGCTGATCCCGACCGCGAAGGAGATGGCCGCGCACCTGATGACGCTGCCGCCGGCCTCGCGGGTGAACACCCTCGCGATGATGCACTCCCTGCGCCCGCAGCCCTCGGAGGAGATCGAGCGGCTCGCGGCCGCGCTGCGCGGTCACGGCGCGCTCGACGACCTGATGGAGTCGCGGCGCGCGTTCGCGGAGAAGCGCGCGCCGAACTTCAGGGGCTGGGACGACCCGGCGGATCGCGACCGCACGCCGACGCTGGACTCGATCCGCTCGACGTAGTCCGGGGTCGTGGCGGGCGTGCTAGCGTGTCACGGCATTCGCCGCGGAGGGAGGGCACCATGTTCAAGGGCGTCGATCACGTCGTGATCGCGGTGAAGGATCTCGACGCCGCCGTCTCGAAGTACGAGACGATCTACGGCACCTCGGTCAGCGACCGCAGCGAAGCACCGCAGGCCGGCATGAGGATGGCGTTCTTCCGGTTCGGGGACTCGTACATCGAGCTCGTCTCGAACCTCGGCGACCAGGGTCCGATCGCGAAGCGGCTCACCGACCTCGGCGAGGGCGTGCACCTCGTCGCGATGAAGGTGGACGACCTCGAGGGGACGGTGGCCAAGCTGCGCGATCAAGGCGTCCGCCTCGTCGGCGACCCGGGGCCGGGCAACCCGATCAAGGGCCAGGTCTTCGTCCACCCGGCGGCGACGGGAGGCGTGCTCACGCAGCTCGTCGAGCGCTAGCGACGCTCCAACGCGCCCCCCGGGGGCGCCTCCGACACGCGGTGGCCGAGGGCCGGTCGGCTTCGAGTGAATCGAGGTACGACTGATGGATCGGCTCTGGCGGGCGGTCGACTGGCTCGCGGCGCGCCACCTGCTCACGCTCAACCACTCGGTGCTCTTCCTCTGCGCCTCGATCTACCTCGGCACCGGGCGATCGCGGTGGGCGCCGGGGTGGCGACCGCGGTCCTCTCGAGGCTTGCGCTCGGGGTCGCGCTCTTCGACCTGCTCTCCGCGGTCATCCGCCTGACGCTCTTCCCCGACGGGCGGGTGCGCATGAACGTCGGCACGATCAACGACGCGGCGTTTCCGTGGATCGACCTCACCGTGCGGTGGAGCCACCCACGGCGCGACCCGGGGCCGCCGTGCAGGCTGCTCGCGCCGGACGAGGGCGATGCGGTGTGGAGGCGGGGCCCGGACGTCCACTTCGAGGCGTGGACGCGGGTGCATCCCGCCACCGACCCCACGACGTTCGCCGGTGAGTTCACGGGCCGCGACGGGGGCGACGTCATCAGGGTGAGCGGGCGGTTCGCGCACGACTGGACCGCTCGGGGGCGTCCGACCCGCGCGGTCCGTCCGTGCGGGGACTCAGCCCGCTGACGCGGGCCGCTCGCCGCCGTCCACGGCCGATCGCGCGCCGCCTTCGCCGGGGGCCGCGGGGCCGCCGGCCGCGGTCCACGGCCGTCGCGCGGCGCCTACCAGGTGTCGATGTACGGGCGCTTCTTCTGCGTGCGCGGCGGCGTCGGCGGGAGGCTCTTCAGCCCGCGCACGATCCACGAGCGCGTGTCCACCGGGTCGATCACGTCGTCGATCCCGAAGTACACGGCCGCGTTCACCGCGCGCGCCCGCTCGTACGCGTTCGCGACCATCGTCTCGTACTTCTCGATGCGTTCCTCGGGGTCCTCGATCGCCGCGAGGTCGTCGCGGTAGCCGAGCTTCACCGACCCCTCGATGTTCATTCCCGCGAACTCCGCCGTCGGCCAGGCCACCGTGAAGAACGGGACCATCGAGCTCGCCCCGCACATCGCCTGCACGCCGAGGCCGTACGACTTGCGCACGATCACGCCGAACATCGGCACCGAGAGGTTCGCCCCGGTGTTGAACATGCGTGCGCAGTGGCGCACGAGCGCGGTGCGCTCGACGTCCGGGCCCACCATCATCCCGGGGCAGTCCATCAGGCTGATCACCGGCAGGTCGAACGCGTCGCAGAGTTGCAGGAAGCGCGCGCCCTTGTCCGCGCCGTCGCTGTCGATCGCGCCCGCGAGGTGGTGC
Organism: Chloroflexota bacterium; assembly: GCA_016866055.1. GTDB lineage: Bacteria > Chloroflexota > Dehalococcoidia > UBA2979 > UBA2979 > VGNK01. Next base: position 2,963 of record VGNK01000219.1, read on the forward strand.
GGGTTGTTCGCGATCAGCCCCATCGGGCGCCCCTCGACGCGGATCAGGCACGTGATGATCCCGACGCCGAAGTTCTTGCGGATCTCGAGGATCGACCCCTCGTCCGCGAGCGTCTCGATCACCTGCCGCATGTCGTACATGCGCACGCGGTTCTCCGGGACGATGTGCCGCATGCGTCGCTGATCCGGCGCCGTCCACGTGTCGACCGGCCCCTGGAAGTACGAGAGGTACTGCTTCGTGGTCGCGACGAGCTCGTCGTCGTCCTCGACGAGGATATCGACGACGCCGTTCGGCACCTGGAACGACATCGGGCCGACCTCTTCCGGCGTGTAGATGCCGAGCCCGCCGCCCTCGATCATCGCCGGCCCGCCCATCGCGATCGTCGAGTGCTTCGTCGCGATGATCACGTCGCAGCACGCGAGCAGCGCGGTGTTGCCGGCGAAGCATCGCCCCGAGTTCACGCCGACGAGCGGCACCAGCCCGCTCAGCTGCGAGAACTGCGTGAACGTGTAGGTGTCGAGCCCGACGCCGCCCTCCTTGCCGGTGTCGCCCGGCCGGCCGCCGCCGCCCTCGGAGAACAGCACGACCGGCAGCAGGAAGCGGTGCGCGAGCTCGTACATGCGGTCCTGCTTGTAGTGGTTGCGGTTGCCCTGCGTGCCCGCGAACACCGTGTAGTCGTAGTGCACGACGATCGCGCGGCTGCGCTCGTCGTCGTGGAAGAGGTCGCCGTTGATGCTGCCGACGCCCGCGATCAGCCCGTCGGCAGGCGTGCGCTCGCGCAGCCACTCCACCGTGCGCCGGGAGCGCTGCGCCGCGACGACGAGCGGGCCGAACTCCTTGAACGAGCCGGGGTCGACGAGCTGGTCGATGTTCTCGCGCGCGGTGTGCTGGCCGGTCCTGCGTCGCCGCGCGACCGCGTCGGGGCGGTTCTCGTCGAAGATGTGGGCGCGGCGCTCGTTCAGCTCCTGCAGGTCGCCGCGGATGTGGTCGAGGTCGACCTCCTGCGCCTCCACCGCCGCGTCGCCCTCGATCTCCGCCTCCTCGATGAAGACGAGCGGGAAGCCCTCGCGGATCACCTCGCCGACGCCCAGCGGGATCTCGCGCACGATGCCGCTGCGGTCGGCGGCGATCTCGTGCTCCATCTTCATCGCCTCGAGCACGGCGAGCTGCTGCCCGCGCCGCACCTCGTCGCCGACCGTGACGTGGATCGCGATGATCGTGCCCTGGATCGGCGCGGGCACGCCGACCGAGCCGTCGGGCCCCGCGAGCACGGGCTCCTGCTCGGCCGACGCCTGCTGAGCCGCACGCGCCTCCTTCGTCGAGCGGTCGTGCGCGAAGAGCGCGAGCGGGTCGCGGCTGTCGACCTTCGCGCCGGCGCGCGCGCTCGCCGCCACCGAGGCCGCC
>VGNK01000220.1 GCA_016866055.1 Chloroflexota bacterium
ACGCCGGCGCGACCGCCGCAGCGCCCGGGGCGGCGCTTCGAGCTCGACATCGACGAAGAGGAGATCGAGGCCGCGCTCAAGGGCGAGGACTTCATCGACGACGAGGGCGACGACCTCGGCGACAAGGACGAGGACTAGCGTTCCCGGCGAGCGGCCCGTGCGAGCGGGCCGGGCGGCCGCTCGTGGGGCTGGCGCCCCCCGCTCGCCGGCCCGGCCGCACCGCCCGCCACGGCGCGGGCGGGCGAGGGGGGAGGCCGCGTGAAGGCGCGACACCGCCCGCAGCGCAGCTGCGTCGCCTGCCGCGAGACGGCCGAACAGCGCGAGCTGGTGCGGCTCGTCTACGGCGAGCAGGGCCTGGCCGTCGACGAGCGGCGGCGCGCCCCCGGGCGCGGCGCCTACCTCTGCCGGCGGCCGGCGTGCTGGCAGCGGGCGCGCGAGACCTCGACGGCGAAGGGCGGCGGCCCGCTCGGCCACGCGCTGCGCGCGACGCTCACCGACGCCGACCGCGGGACGCTCGCGGTCTACGCACGGACGCTCGAGCCGGCGGGCGACGCCACGACTGCGCACGAACACGCCGCGACGGCTGCGGCGCACACAGCGAAGAGAGACGCAGGGGGGAGCGGGGCGGCATGACCTCGGAACAGCAGACACGCGCCAGGACGGTGGTCATCCCGCAGGCGATCGTCGTGAGCGAGCTCGCGGCGCTCCTCAAGGTGACGCCCGTCGACGTGATCAAGGAGCTCATGAAGAACGGCGTGATGGCCACGATCAATCAGGTCGTGGACTTCGACACCGCCGCGGTCGTCGCCACCGACCTCGGCTACGCGCCCGAGGAGGAGGAGCGAGAGGAGGAGGAGGCCGCCGAGGCCGGCGAGGCCGCGAGCACCTCGCTGCGCATCGTCGAGGAGGACGCCGCCGGCCTTGCCCCGCGCGCGCCGGTCGTCACCGTGCTCGGCCACGTCGACCACGGCAAGACCACGCTGCTCGACACGATCCGGCGCACGCGCGTCACGGAGTCGGAGGCGGGCGGCATCACCCAGCACATCGGCGCCTACCAGACGGAGTCGCCGGACGGTCGCGCGATCACGTTCATCGACACCCCGGGCCACGAGGCGTTCACGCAGATGCGCGCGCGCGGCGCGCGCGTGACCGACGTCGCGATCATCGTGGTGGCGGCGGACGACGGCGTGATGCCGCAGACGCGCGAGGCGATCGCGCACGCGAAGGCCGCGGGCGTGCCGATGGTAGTGGCGCTCAACAAGATCGACGCGAACAACGCGAACCCGGACCGCGTGAAGCAGCAGCTGATGGAGGTCGGGCTCGTCCCCGAGGAGTACGGCGGCGACCAGATCGTGGTGCCGGTCTCGGCGCTGCAGGGGCGCGGGATCGACGAGCTGCTCGAGAACGTGCTCGTGGTGGCCGAGCTGCAGGAGCTGAAGGCGAACCCGCAGCGCGACGCCGTGGGCGTGGTGCTCGAGGCGGCGACCGACCGCTTCCGGGGCGTGGTGGCGACGGTGCTCGTGCAGACGGGGACGCTGCGTCAGGGCGACGCGGTGCTCGCGGGGCTCGCGTACGGGCGGGTGAAGGCGATGGCCGACGCCGCGGGCAACCGCCTGAAGGAGGCGGGGCCGTCGACGCCCGTGGAGATCCTCGGGCTGAGCGAGGTGCCGTCGGCGGGCGAGCGCCTCGTCGTGATGAAGAGCGACAAGGAGGCGCGCGCGGAGGCGGAGCGCCGGCGCCGCGCGGAGGAGGCGGGCGAATCGCCGCGCGCGGCGGTGACGCTCGACTCGCTCTTCGGCGAGATCCACAAGGGCAACGTCCAGGACCTCAACCTGGTGCTGAAGGCGGACGTGCAGGGCTCGGTGGAGCCGCTCGTCGCCACGCTCGAGGACCTGAGCGTGGACGAGGTGAACGTGAAGGTGATCCACGCCTCGGTCGGCTCGGTGACGGAGTCGGACGTGCAACTGGCGGTGGCGTCGAAGGGCGTCATCATCGGCTTCAACGTCGGCCCCGAGCCGGGGGCGAAGAAGCTTGCCGACCAGGAGCGCGTGGAGATCCGCCAGTACAACGTGATCTACGACATCGTGGACGACGTCGAGCTCGCGGTGAAGGGCATGCTCGAGCCGGTCTACGAGGAGCGACACGACGCGACCGTGGAGGTGCGGCAGATCTTCCGGCTCGGGCGGCGCAACGCGATCGCGGGGTCGTACGTGCGCGAGGGCACGGTGCGGCGCGGGCAGCGCGCGCGCGTGCGGCGCGTCGGCGAGGTGATCCACGAGGGCGAGATCGCGAGCCTGAAGCGCTTCAACGACGACGTGCGGGAGGTGGCCTCCGGCTTCGAGTGCGGCATTCAGGTGTCGAACTTCGACGACTTCCAGGAGGGCGACGAGATCTCGACCTACCACATGGAGCAGTCGCGCTAGCGACGCGGCTGCGCGCGGCCGGCGGCGCAGCGCGCCGACGGCGGTCCGCGAGGCCGCGACGCGCGAGCGACGGAGGGAGCGCCGCGATGACGAGGCGCACGGAGAAGGTCGGCGACACCCTCCAGGCCGCGATCGCCGACCTGCTCGAGCGGCGGGTCAAGGACGCCGCGCTCGACGGTGTGATGCTCTCGATCACGCACGTGCGGGTCGCGCCCGACCTGACCACGGCACGGGTGCACGTGAGCCTGCTCGGCGTGGAGGAGGAGCGCGTCCCCACGGTGCTCGCGGCGCTCGAGCGCGCGGAGCCGTTCATGCACCGCGAGCTGCTGCACCAGCTGCGCATGCGGCGCGTGCCGCGTTTGCGCTTCATCCGCGACCGCTCGATCGAGGAGGGCGACCGCATGACGACGCTCATGCGCGAGATCGCGCGCGCCGAGGGGCGCGAGCTCTAGTGCGGGGGCGGCGGGTGGCGCAGCGGGTGCCAGCGCGCGCGGGCGAGGCGCGATGACGCGGCGCGGGTTCCTCAACATCGACAAGCCGCGCGGGATGACGTCGTTCGACGTGGTGAAGCGCGTGCGCCGCGCCGCCGGGGTGCGCCGCGTGGGACACGCGGGGACCCTCGACCCCAACGCCACGGGGGTGCTCCCGATCGCGGTCGGCGACGCCACGCGCTTCGTCGACGAGCTCGTCGACGCGCGCAAGCGCTACCGCGGCGTGATCGCGCTCGGGGTTGCCACGGACACCTACGACGCCGACGGCGAGGTCACCGCCGAGCGCGACGCCTCCTCGGTGACGTGGGAGGCGGTGGAGGCGGCGCTCGCGCCGTTGCGGGGCGCGTTCGAGCAGGCGCCGCCCGCGTTCAGCGCGGTGAAGCGCGACGGCGTGCCGGCGTACCGCGCGGCGCGGCAGGGGGAGCCGCACGAACTGGAGCCGCGCCCAGTCACGGTCTACGCGCTCGAGGCGGTCGCCTTCGAGGGGCTCGGCACCCCGCGCCCGCGCGTCACCGTCGAGCTCGAGTGCGCGAAGGGCTTCTACGTGCGCTCGCTCGCCCACGACCTGGGCACCGCGCTCAGGGTGGGCGGCATGCTCGCGGAGCTGGCACGCACGGCGGTGGGCCCGTTCACGCTCGCCGACGCCACCCCGCTCGCCGTCGCGGAGGCGCTGCTCGGGGCCGGCGAGGGCGAGGGCGTCGTGCACGCGCCGGACGCCGTGCTGGCCTCGTGGCCGGCGATCATCCTGGGCCGCCAGCAGACGGCCGAGGTGCGCCAAGGGCGCGATGTGATCGCGATGCCGCGCCGCGACTTCCGCCCGAGCGAACGGGTGGAGCGGGCGCGTGCCTACGGGCCCGAGGGGGAGCTGGTGGCGCTGCTGCGCCCGGCGCACATCCTCGGCGCCTGGCACCCGTACCGGGTGCTCCCGGTGGTGCGCGCGATGGCCCCGGCCTCGGTCTGAGCGGCTCCGGGCGCCCCCGGAGGTGAGGGCCGCCCCCCGCCCCGGAGAGCGCCGCTCGCCGCCCGCCGCCGCCCGAGGGACCGATACCTGGTCTCATCTCGAACCTGAACGCCCGTTGACACGATTCGGGGGCCGGGGGTACGAGTGTGGCCCACGAACGGGCGGCCCCGGTTCGAGCCCCAGCCCTCGAGTCAGCCGGACGGGACCGCAGCAGGGACGAGCCGGCGACCCGAGCGGTCCCGGAGCGGCTCCGAGGAGGACGTATGGAGGCCTACTGCCTGAAGTGCCGTGAGAAGCGCGAGATGGCCGAAGCGCAGCCGATCACGATGAAGAACGGGAAGCCGGCCACGCAGGGCAAGTGCCCCGTTTGCGGGACGAAGATGTTCAAGATCGGGAAGACGCCCGCCCACATCACCTGAGCCCCCACACCCGCATGACACGCCGGCGACGCCGCCCGGAGGGCGGCGTCGCTGCGTTCCGGG
>VGNK01000221.1 GCA_016866055.1 Chloroflexota bacterium
AGGCTCCTAGCGAGCCGGCGTGCGCGCGCGCGCCGCGGGGCTCAGTCGGCCGTCGTGAACGCCGCGACCGCGCCACGCAGGTGGCACTCGTCGTTCAGCGCCACGATCGTCGGCGCGCCGCCCGCGGTGGCGATCGTCGTGATCGCGCAGTTCGCGACCGCGCTGCGCACGCGGCCGCCCGGCGGCAGGCCCAGCACGTGGGCAATCACCTGCACGATCGTCCCCCCGTGGATCGCAACCACCGCGAGGTCGTCGCGATGCCGCGCGGCGAGCGCGTCGAACGCGGCGGCGACGCGCTCGCGGAAGCGCGCCGCGCCCTCCTCGCCGGGGACGTGGCCGGCGCCCCACTCGGCGAGCGCGCGCGGCCAGCGGCGGTATATCTCCTCCCGGGAGAGCCCCTGCGCCTCGCCGTAGTGGTACTCGCGCAGGTCGTCGATGCCCTGAGGCTCGAGCCCGTGTGTGGCCGCGATGATCGCGCCCGTGTCGAAGGCCCGCGCGAGGGTGCTCGCGTACACCGCGGCGACCGGCTCCCGCGCGAGGCGGCGCGCCGTCGCCTCGGCCTGCGCGCGGCCGAGCGCGCTCAGCGGTGCGTCGAGCGAGCCCTGGATGATGCGGCTCGCGTTGCCCTCGGACTCGCCGTGGCGAACGAGCAGCAGCGTCACCGCGACGGCTCTCCGTGCGGGGCGCCGCCGAGCAGCGAGACGAACTGCGTGACGATGCGCGCCGTCGCGCCCCAGATCAGGTGCGCGCCGTGGAGGTACGCGGGCGTGGCCGAGGGCAGTCCGCCGTCCTCGACGACCTTCCAGGCGCGCGACTCGACCGACAGCAGGTGGTCGAGGGGCACGTACAGCACCTCGCTCAACTCGCGCGCCGCGCGCACGCCGGCGTCGCGCGGGGCGCCGTCGCGCAGCGCGCCCACGAACGGCGTGATGCGGTAGGGCGACGAGCGCGTCATCGTGTCGTCGAGCCGCCCGAGCACCTCCACGTGCTCGGGGGCGATGCCGACCTCCTCGTGCGTCTCGCGCAGCGCCGTCGCCTCGAGCGAGGGGTCGTGCGGGTCGCGCGCCCCTCCCGGCAGGGAGATCTCGCCGCGGTGGTGCGCGACGCGGTGCGTGCGCACCTGGAAGAGCACGTACGTGGCGCCTTCCCGCGGGTAGAGCAGCAGCATCACCGCCGACTCCCGGCGATCGCCGAGGGGGAGCGCCTGCGGGCGGTGCGAGGCGAGCGCGAGCCGTGCCGCTTCGAGCACTGCCGTCCCTCCTCGGACGTTCGCCGGTGGTGGGCCCGCCAGGATTCGAACCTGGGACCGATCGGTTATGAGCCGACTGCTCTCGGCCGCTGAGCTACGGGCCCCCGTCGGACGCGGCGAGCGTCGCGCCCGGCAGTATACGGGGGCCGCCCCTCGCCCTCAGGCGACGGAGCGCGCGCGGTGCAGTCCGAGCAGCTCGCGCAGCAGCGCGCGCCACGCGTCGAGCGAGCCCGGCTTCTCGACGGCGGCCAGCGCGCCTGCCGCGAGCGCGCGATCGCGGTCGATGTCGGCCAACGCCGCCGAGAGCACGACGACGCTGAGGTCGAGGTGCCGCTCGAGCAGCCGCGGGAGCAGGTCGATCGACTGGCGCCCGGCGAGCATGCGATCGATGAGGAGCAGCGCGTCCCACGGGACGGTCGCGAGCCGTTCCTCGATCTGGTGCGGGTCGGTCATCACCTCGACGTCGGCGAGCACCCGGCGGATGACGATCGCGTGGTCGACCTCGTCGTCGACGATCACGATCGACGCCGGGAGCGCGGCGCTCACGCGGTGCCGCCCGTGGCGAGCGGCAGCCACACGCGCACGTGTCCGGAGCCGCCCTCGAGGGTCGCGGCCTGCCGTGCGAGCTGGACTGGAAGGACGCGAGCTCCTCGACGATCGTGCCCGCGTGGGCCTGCAGCGAGCGCGCGCGCGCCGGCAGCTCCACGCGCGATGGGAGCCGGAACACGACGTGCTGCGCGGTGCGCTCGACCTGGACCTCGGCCGGCTCCTCGCCGCAGAGGCGGTCGATCAGTTCGCGCACGGGCGCGGGGTCGATCGGGATTGCGAGGCGCTCCAGGCCGTGGCTGTCCGAGATCACGAGGTGGCCGCCGAGCAGCACGCGCAGCTGGACGATGCGCCGCTCGAGGGGGCGGCGGCGGGCGCGCGAGATGATCGTGAGCGCGCGCAGCATGCGCTCGAGGTCCTGGGCGCCCTGACGGAGGTGCTGCAGGTGCTCGAGCCCGTCGGTCGCGGCACCGGCGCGGCGAGCGCCGGAAGCGCGGCGCTGGGATTCCTCGATGAGGTCGGCGCTCAGCGAGCGCGTGAGCATCGGCGACCGGAGGTCGTACGAGACCGAGAAGAGGGGAGCGTCGAGGATCTCCTCGGGGCGCTCGCTCGCGGGCGCTTCGGGGGTGCGGGGCGGGGATGTCACGTCAGCCGACCCCGCACCGGCACAGGTGGCCGCGCACCGCTCGATGGATCGAGCCTACCCCCCGGCGCGCGGCACGTCGCATCGGGGAACCCTCATCGGGGCAGCGGGGCGCGTCACCCGAGGGGCCCCAGCGGGCGGCCGCCGAGGATGTGCATGTGCAGGTGCGGCACCGTCTGGCCCCCGTGCGCGCCGCAGTTCAGGATGAGGCGGTAGCCGTCGTGCGCGAGGCCCTGCTCGGCGGCGATGCGGGAGGCGCGCACGACGAGGCGACCGACCCACGGCGCGTCGGCGTCGTCGAGCTCGGCCGGGGAGGTGGGGGGCTCGCCGCGCGGGATCACGACGATGTGCGTGGGCGCGTGCGGGGCGATGTCGCGAAACGCGACGACCTCGTCGTCCTCGTAGACACGGTCGCTCGGGATCTCGTCGCGCAGGATGCGGGCGAAAACGTTGCCCGGGTCGTACGGCACGGGCTCCCCTCCAAGGGTCGATTCTAGGGGCGCCCCCCGCCGCGGGGCCAGCGCGGCGGGGGGCGCCCCGACCGCCGGCGGGTCGAGGAACGTACGCGGCGAGGCGCCTAGGATCGCGCCCCATGCGGGGCGCAGCCGGGTGAGACGCGCGCGATGAGCCAGGCCTCGCATCGGCGCGCGGGCACGCGCTTCGGCGCGTTGCGGATCGCCGCCTTCCGCCGCCTGCTCGGCGCCGGAATGGCGATGCAGCTCGGGAACTGGGTGCAGCGCGTCGCGCTGCTCTGGGTGCTATTCGAGCTCACCGGCTCCGCGGTGCAGCTCGCGGGGCCGGCGTTCGTCTCCGGGATCTTCGTGCTCGTGGTGTCGCCGTTCGCGGGGCCGCTCGCCGACCGCTTCGGCGCGCGCCGCGTACTGATGCTCGTCGCGCTGCTGCAGGGGCTGGCCGCCGGCGCGGTCGCGGCCGTCGTGCTCGCCGGCCAGGCGAGCGTACCGGTGCTCTACGCGCTCGCAGTGGCGCAGGGGATCGGGAGCTCGCTGAACGGGCCGATGCGGAACCTGCTCGTGTACGACGCCGTCGGGCGCGACCTGTTGCGCAACGGGCTCGCGCTCAACTCGGTCACGGGGAACCTGATGCGCGTTGTGGGGCCGAGCATCGGCGGCACGATCGTCGCGGCCCGCGGGGCCGACCTCGCGTTCGGCGTGCAGGCGGCGCTGCTCATGCTCGCGGTCGTGCTCGTCGCGAAACTGCGCATCGAGGCGACGCGCAGCCTCGTGCGCAGCGGGGTGTGGTCCGAGCTGCGCGCGGGGCTGCAGCACCTCGGCGAGAACCACGCGGTGCGCGTGAACATCTTCGTCGCGCTGCTCGCCTCGACGCTCGTCTACCCGTACCTGCAGTTCATGCCGGTGGTCGTGGTCGAGTCGCTCGGCGGCACGGCGCGCGAGCTCGGGCTGATGCAGTCGTCGATTGGGGTGGGGTCGCTCGTCGGGCTCTGGTACGTGGTCGCGGGGCGCGGTGGGACGACGACGATGCTGTGGGCGGCGTGCGTCTACATGGGGCTGATCGCGAGCTTCGCGCAGCCCTCGGCGCTACCCGTCGCGTTCGGCATGCTGGTGGTCGCGGGGGTCGCGCACTCGATCTTCAGCACCCTGAACCAGGCGCTCGTGCAGCTGAACGCCGCGGAGGAGTACCGGGCGCGCGTGATGGGGCTCTTCTCGATGACCGGCGGGGTGGAGCCGTTCAGCACGCTGCTGCTCGGGGTGATCGTGGAGGCGGCGGGCGTGGCGACGGCGCTCGCGGTGTACTCCGGGGTCGCGGCGGTCGTCGTGCTGGCGCTTGCGGTGCACGCGACGCCCGGGGCGCTGCGCCGTCGCGCGGGGGTGCCCGGGGGGTAGCCCGGCGGGCCGGACGCCCGCCGCGCGCCGTCGAAGCACGACAGCTCGCGCCTC
>VGNK01000222.1 GCA_016866055.1 Chloroflexota bacterium
CCGCCGCGATCCCGGCGCCCGCGGGCGCCGCGAGCCCGGCGTTCCCCGTCGCGGCCGGCGCGATCACCGGCGTCACCCGCAGCGTCGCCTGCGTCCCGCCGAACTGCGCGTGCGGGGCGATCGCCTCGCTCGTGGCGGTCCCGTTGTCGAGGTTCGCCGCGCCCCGCGCCGGATCCGGCTGGCCGCCGGCGAAGCCGCTGTTGACCCCGCTGTTCGCCTCCGTCCCGGCGTCCCACGCCGCGAGGTTGAGCGTGATCGTCCGCGGCGCCGTCCCCGTGAAGAGCGGCTCGGAGTCGACCCCGACGAAGCCGTCGTTCGATCCGACGAGCATCTGCACGAGCGAGAAGAGCGCGCCCGGCGTCGCCGTGAACTCCGCCGTGGCCGTCGCGCCGGCGGGCGCCCTCGCCGCCTTCGCGATCTCGCTGTGGGCCGCGCGCTCCGCCGCACGCCGGCTCGACGCCGTGCGCGAGGCCGTCGACCGCCTGGCGGAGGGCGCCTACGAGGCGCCGGGGCCGCTCGAGGGCGACCGCGCCGAGGACGAGGTCGGGCGGGGGGCGGCGCAGGTGGAGCGCCTGCGCGAGCGCCTCGTCGACGCCCGCCGCCAGCAGGGGGGGATCGAGCGCCAGCGCCGCGAGCTGACCGCCGCGATCTCGCACGACCTGCGCACCCCGCTCGCGAGCATCCGCGCGCTGGCCGAGGCGCTCGACGACGGCGTCGCCGACGACGACGAGACGCGCCGCCGCGACCTGCGCGCGATGCGGCGGGAGAGCGAGCGCCTCTCGCGCATGGTCGACGACCTCGTCGACCTCTCGCGCCTCGACGCCGGGGCGCTGAGGCTCGACGTGCGGTCGCTCCCGCTCGAGGAGATCGCCTCCGAGGTCGCCGCCCTGCTCGCCCCCCTGGCGGAGCAGAGCGGCGTCGCGATCGAGGTCGCGCACGGATCGCCCCCCACCGTCGTGATGGTCGACGGCGCGCGCATCGAACGGGTGCTGATGAACCTGCTGCGCAACGCGATCGATCACAGCCCGCGCGGCGAGCGCGTGGAGGTGCGCATGGGCGTCGCCGGCGGCCGCGCGTGGGTCGCCGTGCACAACGCCGGCCCGCCGATCCCGGCGCGGGAGCTGCCGCTCGTGTGGGAGCGCTTCTACCGCAGCGAGCAGTCGCGCGCGCGCTCGCGCGCCGCAGACGCCGACGGCGCCGGGCTCGGGCTCGCGATCGTGAAGGGCCTCGTCGAGCTGCACGGCGGCGCCGCGAGCGCGCGCTCCTCCGACGGCGAGGGGACGACGTTCCGCGTGGAGCTGCCGGCGGGGGTGTAGGCGGGGCGGCGAGCTAGCCGAGCAGCCGCAGCCGGCGCAGGAACGCGTGCACGTCGTCCTCGACCGAGTGCAGGAAGTCGAACCCCGCCTGCTTCGCCATCGTCTGATCGATGAACGAGTCGCCGATGTGCAGGTACTGGTCGGCGGCGAACTCCTTCGCGTGCGAGAGGTGCTGCTTGAGCAGCGTGAAGTTCACCGGGATCGCGTGGTGGTGCCAGAGCGCGCGCTGGAACGACAGCGGGCGGTCGGAGCAGGAGCCGACGACGAAGCCGAGGTCGAGCGCGCGCCGGACGACGGCGAGCGAGATGACCCCGGGCGGGTCGCCTACCTCCAGCGTGCCGTCGATGTCGAAGCTGATCAGGCGCCTCACGTGCGCCCCGGCCGGTCGTCGAGCGGACTGGCGGTCTCCGGCACGCATCGCCTCCCCCGCGGGGCGCACGGCGCGCCCGGCCGCCCGAGCTTAGCGTCCCCGGCGCGCGCCGTCGCGCCCCGGCGCGCGCGGCTCACCGCAGGTCCAGCTGCGCCGCGATCCCGCCCGCGCCGAGGCGCGTCACCTTCGACCCGTCGGCGGCCACCTCGTACATCCCGCCCGCCGCGATCACGTAGAGCGTCGCGCCGTCGGGCGTCCAGGCCGCGCGCGGGTCGTCCTCGGCGAAGTTCGTCAGGCGCGTGATCGCGCCGCTGTCGACGTCGATGCGCCAGACCTCCATCGGCACTCCGTGCGCCCGCGCGGCGCGCGGGCGGAGCGGGCCGAGCAACCTGGCCGGCCACGCGCCGCCGTGCCGCCCCCGCGAGTCCGCGGTGAGCGCGGTCGACGGCGCCGTGAACGCCAGCGAGCGCCCGTCGGGCGCGATCCGGGGCGCGAGCACCGGCTCGAACTCCGGCGGCGTGGCGAGCACCCGGGCCCCCCTCCCGTCGGCGTTCGCGACGGCGAGGCGCGTGCCCCCACGCTCGTCGATCACGAGGAACGCGATGCGCGACCCGTCGCGCGAGATCGAGGGCTCGACGGCGTCGCGCGCGATCACCGTCGTCGCGCCGGTCGACCCGTCCACGCGCTCGAGCTGGTGCGTGACGCCTTGCAGCCGGCCGTCGACGACCGTCGTCTGGCGCGCCCCGACGAGCAAGGCGCTGCCGTCGGGCGTCCAGGCGACGCCCTGGATCTGGTGGCCGGCCTTCGCGTGCGCGCGCACCACGCGCGGCTCGCGGCCCTCGCGGGGGACGACGACGAGGTCGTCGCCCCAGTCCGCCTTCGCGTCGACCGCGATCAGCACGCGCGAGAACGCGATGCGGGTGCCGTCGGGCGACCAGGCGGGGAAGGCGGGGAAGAGGCTCGGGCGGTCGGCGGTCCACACGACGCGCTCCGCGCCGCCGGGCGCACGCACGAGCAGCCGCCCTTCGCGCACGAACGCGATGCGCTGATCGTCGCCCGCGTTGTCGCCCCCGGCCCCGCACGCGGCGGCGAGCGCGAGCGCCGCCCCGACGGCGGCGACCGTCGCGAACGGGCCGGCCCGCCGCGCGCGCCCGATCCGAGCCGCTCGCGTCACCATCAGCGCCCCCCTGTTCCGCCGGCGCCCGTCGCCGGCGCCCCCGCGCCGTCCAGCGTGCGCAGGAAGTTCACGAGGTGCCAGAGCTCCTCGTCCGAGAGCCGCCCGCGGAAGGCGGGCATGCCCGTGCGCGGGAAGCCGTTCGCGACCATCTGGACGAGCTCGCCGTCGCTGTGCATCGGCACGTGCGCGACGAGGTTCGCGGGCCGCGGGTTGAGCGCGGCCGCGTTCGGGCCGTCGCCGAGCCCGCCGGTCCCGTGGCACGGGACGCAGGTCGTCGCGAACACCTTGCGGCCGGCGGCGAGCGAGGCCGGGTTCGGCGGGAAGGGGTTCACGAGCGCGCCGCCGGGAGCGGGCTCGGTGTGCAGATGACCGAGCCCGAGCCCGAGCACCACTCCCGCGGCGGCGGTGGCGGCGCCGAGCGTGGTCGCCGCGCGCCCCGCGCGCGTGCGCCGCCACCACGCGTGCGACACCGCAAGCAGCAACCCCCCGAGGAGGATCACCTGCCACGACCACGCGAGGCGGCCCGTCTCGGCGTCGGGCTCGAATCGCCCGCCCGCCGCCGCGCCGGGCGCCGCCACGTCGAAGCGAAACGCGGTGCGCGCGTCGAGCGCGTCCGGTCGGCTCACCTCGACCTCCGCCTGCCAGCGCCCGCCGATTCCGAGCACGACCTCCTCGGAGCGGTAGCGGCCATCCCTCTCGTGCGTCGCCGCGAGCGTGCGCGCGCCGAGATCGGCCTCCGCGAACTGCACGCGCAGCCCGACGTACGTCGCGTCGATCACCGGCCGCCCGCGCGCGTCGGCGAGGTCGACGACGACGCGGTTCGTCCCGGTCGTGCCGGGGCGGATCGCGAGCGCGATGCGCGTGCCCTCGACGCGCTCCTCGAAGCGGATCCCGTCCGCGACCGCGGCGCGGCCAGCGGCCTGCCGCGCCGGCTCGATGCTCGTGAGGAGCGCCGCCGCGAGCACCGCGCCCACCACGAGCGCCACTTCCAGGCGCACGACGAGCCCGAGCCGCCGCGCGGCGCCGTCGTCGCCGGCGAGCCGGGGTGAGAGCACGCGCAGGTTGAGCGCGCCGAGCGCCAGCAGCACGACGAGCAGCGCGACCTTCGCGAGCACGATGCGGCCGTACGGCGTGTCGAGCGCGCTCCACGCGACGATCTGCGCCCAGGCGCCGTAGAGCCCGGTGAGGGCGAGCGCGGCGGTGCTGAGCAGCGCGAGCACAGAGAAGCGCGTCGCGAGCGAGCGCAGCAGCGACCGGCGTGGCTGCGTCGAGGTGACGCCGCGCGCCGCGTGCACGGCGAGCGCCATCGGCACCAGCGCGCCGGCCCACGCCCCGGCCGCGAGCAGGTGCACGAGGTCGGCGGCGGTGGCGAGCGGCGCGACGTTCGGCGTCGCCGCGGCGTGGCTGGCGAGGCTGAGCGTGCCGAGCGCGGCGGCGACGAGCGCGAGACCGGCGGGGAGC
>VGNK01000223.1 GCA_016866055.1 Chloroflexota bacterium
GCGGGCGGTCGGCGGGCGCCATGCCCGCCGTGCCGACCCGTCGCGACCGGGTGCCTCCGAAACCGCGAGGGAGGGGTAGAGCGGCACGCGCCGGGCGGGCCGTGCCATCCCGACACGATCGGGCGCGCCGCCGAGCCCGTGGTGCAGGCGGCGAACGGCGGGCGTCGCACCCGCCGTGCCGTCCCCCGTGCCACCGTGATCGCCGCGTGCTGGCTGACGCACACCGCGACGCCGCGCACCCCCGCGCGTCGCGACGCGCGGCGCGACCCCCGTCGTGATCCGGGATCCTCGCGCGCTGCGCGGGGCGCCCGGCGCCGCTAGCTGATCGGCACGATCGCGGGCGCCACCGGCACCGCCTCGCGCGCAACCCCGCGCGGCGCGAGGTCCTCGCACGCCCCGCAGCGGATGCAGGCCTCGTCGTCGATCCAGCGGGCCCCCGCGGAGCCGCGGATCGCCTCCACAGGGCAGATCGCCGCCGCGTCCGCGAGCGCCGGGTCGGACTGATCGGCGATCACGAAGCGCGTCATCCCGCCGCACCGCAGCGTCGCGCAGCGGTGCCCGAGCGCGTGCGCGTCGTACTGCGCGGAGAAGTGGCGTAGCGTGTTGCGCATGACCGTCGGGCTCAGCTGGCCGTGCTGGCAGTTCGACTGCTGGATCGTGACGTCGATCAGCTCGAGGTTGTGCCGGTCTTCCCGCCGCCCGCCGCCCGCGATCACGCGGCGGAAGATCTCGGTCATCCGCTGGTTGCCGCCGTGGCAGGTCGTGCAGCGCCCGCACGACTCCTCCTCGACGAACTCCGAGATGAACTCGTTGAAGTGCACCACGCACGCGCGGTCGGAGAGGAACACCATCCCGCCCGAGCCGAGCGACCCGCCGTGCGCGCGGAACGCCGTGAGCGTCGTGTTGAGCGTCGGCAGCAGCGACGCCGGCAGCATCGAGCCGAGCGGCCCGCCCGACTGCAGCGCGCCGAGCTGGCCGCCGTCGGCGATCCCGCCGCACGCCTGGAGCAGCGCGGGCAGCGGCGTCCCGAACGGCACCTCGAGCACGCCGACGCGCTCGACGTCCCCGGAGAACGTGAAGAGCCGTGTCCCGCGCATCTCCGCGGTGCCGAGCCGGTGGTACCACTCGGCGCCGTGCCGCAGCACGAACGGGGCGTTCGCGTAGGTCTCGACGTTGTTCACGTTCGACGGCTTGTAGAACGCGCCCGACACCGCCGGGAACGGCGGCTTGATGCGCGGCATCCCGCGCATGTCCTGGATCGAGGAGAGGAGCCCGGTCTCGTCGCCGCAGACGTAGGCGCCGGCGCCGCGGATCACCTCGAGCCTGTAGTCGAGCGCGCTCCCGAGGATGCCCTCGCCGAGCAGCCCCGCTGCCTCGGCGTCGCGGATCGCGCGCTCCACGCGCTCGATCGCGAGCGGGTACTCGTCGCGGATGTAGATGAAGCCGTGGCGCGCGCCCATGGCGTAGCCCGCGGTCAGCAACCCCTCGATCAGCAGGTGCGGGTCGCCCTCGAGGATGACGCGGTTCACCCAGGCGCCGGGGTCGCCCTCGTCGGCGTTGCAGACCACGTAGCGCTCGGCGTCCGGCGCGCCGGCGAGGAAGTTCCACTTCACCCCGGTGTTGAAGTACGCGCCGCCCCGCCCGGTCAGCGCCGCGTCCGCGAGCAGCTGGCGCACCGCCCGCGGCTCGAGGTGCCGGTCGAGCGCGCGCGCCACCGCGCGGTAGCCGCCGGTCGCGATGTAGTGGTCGAGCGACTCCGGGTCGGTGAGCCCGAGGTTGCGCAGGAGCCGGCGCTCGCGCGGCTCGGGCGCGACGAACGGGTGATCGCGGATGTCCGGGATCCCCGGGCGGTCCCCCGCGAGCACGCCGATCGCGAGCGCGGCCGCGGCACCCACGCGCCCCGTCGCCTCGTCGAGGATCGCGGCCGCGTCGTCCGGGCGCACCGGCCCGTACAGCACGCTCGCGCCGTCCGGCCAGGTGATCGTGACGAGCGGCTGCACCCACTGCATCCCGTAGCCGTGGTTGCGGCCGAGGTCGACGGCCGCGCCGCGCTCGCCGGCGAGCCGCTCGAGCGCCGCGCGCGTCGCCCGCGCGCCGTTCGCGCGCGACGAAGTGTCGTCGGCGACGTCGATGCGCGGCCGCTCGGGACGCCGCCAGGCGGCGTGCGCCGCCTCGGCGCGCTCGCGCAGCCCGGTGAAACGGTCGCCGATCTCACCCACGGGTCACCTCGTCCACGCTCGCCCCGTCGCGCAGCGCGCGCGCCATGCGCACCGCGCGCGCCGCCGTCAGGTGGCCGACCACGCGCGCCTCGTCCCAGTGTCCGTGCTCCTCGAGCCACATCATCGGCGCGAGCTCGCACGTCCCGTTGCACTGCCCGAGCCATGTCCCCACGCGCCCGTCCGCGGTCTGCTCGCCGAGCTCCTGCAGCCCGAGCGTCGCGAGGATCGCGTCGCGGATCCCGCGCCCGTTGCGCACCAGGCACGCCGGGCCGCCGCACCAGCGCACCGTCACCGCCGGCGGCGGCTCGAGCCGGAACTCGGAGTAGAACGTCGTCGCGCCGTAGACCTCGGCCGCGTACAGCCCGAGCTGCTCCGCGACCACCTCCATCGCCTCGCGCGAGATGTAGCCGTACTCGTGCTGGATGCGGTGGAGCGCCTGCAGGAGGTCGCCGTCGTTCGGCTTCAGGTCCGCGATCAGCGCGCGCACCTGGGCCCGGGCCTCGGTCTCCAGCGGCATCCGCGGCTCCCCTTCTCTCGGCGCTGCCGATCTGCCTGCGCTCGCTGCGCTCGCTCCGGCGAGCGCGCCCGCGGCGCTACCGATCTACCTGCGCTCGCTCACGCCGGGCGGCGCCACTATAGG
This sequence comes from Chloroflexota bacterium, assembly GCA_016866055.1. GTDB lineage: Bacteria > Chloroflexota > Dehalococcoidia > UBA2979 > UBA2979 > VGNK01. The sequence continues at coordinate 2,860 of VGNK01000223.1, forward strand.
GAGGGCCCCCGGGTTCACGGAAGCGTCGGCGCCGGCGACCCCCGCCGACGCACCCGCTCCGCGTCCGCCAGCGCCAGCCGCGCCACCCGCCGTCCCATCCGGATCGAGTAGTTCTGCCCGCGGTCCTCGGGGTAGATCTGCGTCGTGTTCGCCAAGTAGAGCCCCGCCGCCGGCGCGCGGTGCGGCGGGATCGTCTCGTGGTAGCGCATGTGCACGATCGGCTGACCGGCGCGGTCCTTGAAGAGCCAGCGCCCCGTGACCCAGCCCCGCTCGAACGCGGGGTTGATGCGGCGGATGAAGGGCTCGTACTCGTCGAGCACCTCCTCCACGTCCTGCTCGGCGATCGGGTCGCCGGGGTCCGCGTAGCGAGAGAAGTAGACGACGTGCTGCCCCCCGTAGCGCTCGGGCGGCACGAAGTTCGTCTGCTCGACCGCGACCACGAACGGGCAGTCGTCGTCGGTCATCGTGAGCCAGTAGATCCCCGAGAGCGGGCGGTCGAGCGCGAGCACGAGCACCGTCGCCCACTGGTAGCGCACCGACCCCAGCAGCTCCGAGTAGCGCGCGTCGAGCTCCGGCAGCTCCGGGAGCAGCCGCGCGAAGAGCGGCGAGGGCACCGTCGCGATCACCACCTCGGCGGGCACGACGCGCCCGCCCGCGAGCGTCACGCCGCGCACGCGACCGCCGGCGACGTCAATGCGCTCGACCGCGACGCCGTGCTCGGCCTCCGCGCCCCCCGCGCGGATCGCCGCAACGAGCGCGTCCACGAGCCGCCCGAACGAGCCGCGCAGGTACCCGAGCTGCTCCTTCGCGAAGAGCCCGCCCTCGCGCGAGGCGAAGCGCAGATAGATCTTCCCCCAGAACCAGACCATCGAGACGTCCTCGGCATACGCACCGAACTTCGCGCGGAGCAGCGGGCCCCACACGCGCCGGTATCCCTCGCGCCCCACCCGCGAGGTGATCCACGCGGAGGCGCGCTGCCCCTCGTAGCGACGCCAGTCCGAGACCCGGCGCAGCCACAACGCGGTCAGCCCGAGCCGCAGCCGCGTCAGCGGCGAGACGCGGTCGAACCGCAGCAGGTCGAGCGGCCCCACGAAGGGGTAGTTGCGGCCGTCCGCGTGCATCCCCACGTTGGAGTCGATCCACTCGAGATCCGGCCCGAGCCTGAGCTCCTCGATCAACGCGACGATCTCGGTGTCCGAGCGGAAGAGGTGGTGGTAGAAGCTCTCGATGCGCCCGCCGCCGATCTCGAACGTGCGCACCTGCCCGCCCCAGACCGGCCCGGCCTCGAAGAGCGCGACCTCGTGGCCGCCGTGCACGAGTTCGTAGGCGGCGGCGAGCCCGGCCACCCCGCCGCCGATCACGACCGCCCTCACGCGCGCGGTTCCTCCGCGGGCGCGAGCCGCGCCTCGGCGGCCCC
>VGNK01000224.1 GCA_016866055.1 Chloroflexota bacterium
GCCGCCGGGGTTCCGCTCCGCCCGCCACGCCACCCGCGCTCGCAACGGCGTGATCGTCTTCGAGTCGCGCGAGCCGACCGGGGCGGCCGCTTGACCGAGACGCACGCCGAGCGCCCCGCCGGGCAGCACCTCACCGCCGCCTCGGGCGCGGTGGCGGGCGGCATCCTCGCGCTCGGATTGCCGGCGCTCGCCTTCCGGCTGGGGTTCGTGCACGCCGCGGTGCCGGTCGAGACGCTCGTCTACGGCCTCGGGATCCTCTGCGCGGCCTTCCTGCTGGGCGCCGCGGGCGAGGCCGCCGAGCATGACCTGCCCCGATCGGTGAGCCTCGCGATCCTCGCGCTGATCGCCGTGCTGCCCGAGTACGCGGTCGACCTGCTCTTCGCCTGGCGCGCGGGCGAGGACATCACCTACGCGCAGTACGCGGTCGCGAACATGACCGGCGCGAACCGGCTGCTGATCGGGGTCGGGTGGGCCGCCGCGCTCGTCGCGTTCTGGGCCTTCCACAGTGGCCGGTCCATCCGGCTCCCGCGCTCGATCAACGTCGAGATCGCGGTGCTCGCGGTCGCGAGCTTCTACTCGCTGCTGATCCCGCTGAAGGGGAGCATCAGCCTGCTCGACACCGCCGTGCTCTTCACGCTGATCGGCTTCTACCTCTACCGCATCGCGCAGCAGCCGCGCGTCGAGCCGGTGCTGGTCGGGCCGATCGCGGCCGTCGCGTCGCTCCCGAAATGGCGCCGCCGCGCCGTGGTGGCCGCGCTCTTCACCTACGCGGGCGTCGTCATCCTCGCCTCCGCGGAGCCGTTCGCGGACGGGCTCATCCACACCGGCGCGGAGCTCGGCATCGACGAGTTCCTGCTCGTGCAGTGGCTCGCGCCGTTCGCCTCCGAAAGCCCCGAGTTCCTGACCGCCATCTACCTGGTGTGGCGCGGCAACGCGAGCGGCGGGCTCGCGGTGCTGATCTCGTCGAAGGTGAACCAGTGGACGCTGCTCATCGGCTCGCTCGCCGTCGCGTTCTCCATCTCCGGCGAGACGCTCGCGGGCCTGCCGATGGACGTGCGGCAGCGCGAGGAGGTGCTGCTCACCGCGGCGCAGTCCGTGTTCGCGGTGATGCTGATCCTGGATCGCCGGCTCACCCCGCAGCACGCGATCCCGCTCTTCGGCCTCTTCATCGTGCAGTTCGTGTTCTTCACGGAGGCCGTGCGGCTCGTGCTCTCGGGCGTCTACTTCGCGATCGCCGCCTGGCTGCTGCTGCGGCGCCGCGCGTACCTGCTGCTCGTGATCCGCGAGGGCATCTTCGGCGGGCGGCTCGAGGACGCGGCGGACGAGCAGATCTCGGACCTGCGGGCGGCCGCGGGCTAGCCTGTCCTAGCGGCGCCGCCCTCCCCGCGCCGCTCAGCCGCTGTAGACCCAGCCCGTGTACGTCGAGGTGAGCGGATCCCCGGTGCCCGTCACCGCGCCGTCGAGCACGCGGCCGATCACGAGCGTGTGGTCGCCCGCGGGCAGGAACTGCTCGGCCTCGCAGTCGAGCCACATCAGCGCGTCGGTGAGGATCGGGCAGCCGCGCGCCGTCGCCGAGTACTCGACGTCCGCGAGCTTGTCGACCTCGCGCGCGGCCGCGCCCTCGCTGCGGCCGCGCACCTTCTCCGCGCGGCGCGGCTGCACGAAGCGCGCGGCCAGTGCCATCCCGTTGTTCTGCTGCTGCAGCAGGCTCACCGTGAACGCCCGGCTCTCGCGCACCGCCCCGAGCGTCGTGGCGTCGTTCTCCATCGCGACGAGCACGAGCCGCGGCGAGAACGAGACCTGCATCACCCAGTCGGCGATCATCGCGTTGGGCCGGCCGTCCCGGGACGAGCCGATCACGTAGATGCCGTACGGCATCTCGTGCATGGCCTCGCGCACGACGTCGTCGTGCGTGCGGGTGACGCGACCGGGGTAGCCGTCCGGGACTCGCTCGGGCATGCGCCTGCCTCTCCTCCACCGCCTGTCCCTCCACCATACCGGCCGTGCGAAGCGGACCCCACCCGCGTGTAGGCTCGACGGCGTGACGGCCGTGCCGGTGCCCGCCGCCGGGGTCCTCCCCGCCCTGCTCGCCGAGCGCGCCCGCCGGCAACGCCTCCCGTGCGGTCGCGCAGCTGCTCGCGCGACGCGAAGGCGAGCGCGTCGAGCGCGCGCGCGAATGGGCCGCGTGCTCATCATCGCGGGTTCGCGCGGCATGGCTGGGGCCGCCGTCTTGTGCGCCGAGGCCGCAACGCGCTCGGGGTGCGGCTACGTGTACGTAGCGACGGTCAGCGCAATCTCGCCTGAACTGACTACAGCGGTGCCGTCGGCGATTCTGCGATGTGGTGTCGATCGCCATCGGGCGCGCTTGATCTGGGACGACGTACGGATGCTCGTTGATGCGGCACGCTCGGCAGGTGCCGTCATCGTCGGGCCTGGGCTTGGCGACGGTGTCGAGGGGTGGCTACCGGAGTTCTTCGCACGTGCGGAGCATCGCACGATGGTGATCGACGCCGATGCCTTGAATGCGCTGGCGCGTCGTCGCGAAATGTTGCAGGTGCTCCCTGCGGATTGTGAGCTCACGCCGCACGCCAGTGAGGCGACACAACTGCTGGGCTGGGGTGATGATCGCGCACGCGTCGAAGCCTCGCGTCATGCTGCGATCAGTCGGTTGTGCACGATTACTGCGGCGACGATCGTCTTGAAGGGTGCGGGCACGCTCGTCGCGCAGCGTGGCCGGCCCACCCAGACGAATGTCACTGGCAACGCCGGGCCCTATGCCCCTGCCCTGGCTCGCGTTCTCGATCGGGCTCTCGGTGGGGGCTCGCCGGCGGGCTCGCGCTCGGCTACGTGGTGTGGGCGCGGCTCGCGCCGCCGTACGTGCGCGCGCGAACGAGAGCGCGGCGCGCGTCGAGGAGATCGCCGCCGTGCGCGAGGCGGAGAACCTGCTGCTCGGCCACCCGGGCGGACCCCCGCCGCCGGCCGACCCGGGCGACGGCAACGGGCGCCCGACCTAGCCGTCGATCGGCGCCGACAGCCCGTCGATCACCTGCGCGCCCTGCAGCCGCTCGAACACGCGCGGGCTGATCCCGATCTTCTGCGCGCGGCTCCCGCCGCCCACCCAGACGCGTTCCACGTCGAGCACGCGGCGGTCCACGTAGAGCAGCATCCCCGCCGGCAGCGCGAACGGCGTCACCCCGCCGATCAGCATGCCGGTCAGCTCGACCGTCTCCTCCGGGCTCGCGAAGGAGACCTTCCCGGCGTTCATCAGCCGCCTCACAGTCTTGTTGACGTCGAGCCGCGTCGTCGCCAGCGCGAGGCAGGCCACGTACTGCTTCGGCTCGCGCTTCGAGGCGACGATGATGCAGTTCGCCGACTGCTCGAGCGGGATGCCGTAGTGCGCGCAGAAGTTCACGGTGTCGGCGAGAGCGGGGTCGCACGGGAGCACCTCGAACGGCTCGCCGAGCTTCTCGAGATGCCGCCTCACGCCCTCTTCGATCGCGCGCTCATCCATCCCGCGTCCCCCGCGTCGCGGCGCACGGGAGCCCGGAGAGCGCAAACGCGCGCTCGACGAGCCCGGCGGCGTCGACGATCTCGCTCTCGACCGTGAGGAAGCGCTCGTCCTCGCCGTGGACGAGCTTGTGGCGCACGTTCCCCAGGTACTCGACCCGCTCGATCCGGCGCAGTTCGCGCCAGCGCAACTCGTGCAGCGGACGCCCGCGGTGGAGCGCGACGGCGCCGTCGGTCGTGAGCACGACGGCGGTCGCGGTGCTCCGCCAGGTGAGCAGCACGACCGGCAGCATGATCAGCGCGACCGCACCGAGGAAGAGGCCGAACCCGAGCGCCTCGGCGCTTTCGAGGATCAGCCCCGCGCTGGTCGAGAGCACGGCGCCGAGCAGCGGCAGGGCGAACGAGGCGTTCTGCCACCAGCGCGAGGGGTTCACGTAGATCGCGACGCTCCCCGGGAGCGCGCCAGCGGCGCCGGCGTCGCGACGGTCGGGCGGGGGCCCCGGGGCGGGCGCGGGATCGAAGGCGGGGGCGGGGTCGGCGTGCATACGGGGATGATGGCGTGGCGGGGGCGTGAGGGGAACCCCGACGCGCGCCGTCGAGGCGACGGGCGCGCCGGCGCGCCGGGCTGCCTCGCCGGCGCCGCCTCGGCTCCCCAGACCTCCTCGGCCACCCGCCGAGCCCGCCGCGCAGCGCACGCGGGGTCGACGTGGCCGTCGGGCGCCTCGGCCTCCGC
>VGNK01000225.1 GCA_016866055.1 Chloroflexota bacterium
GCGACTAGCGGCGGGACACCCCGGCGACCCGCGCTCGGTGCGGGCCCGGCGGCGACGTGCCGCCGGGCCCGCCCGCTAGGTGCGCTTGCGCAGCAGGAACACCCCAGCGCCGAGCAGCAGGATGGCCACGAGCACGGACGCCCCGCCGACCGCGACCGCCACGGCCGCTGTCCCCCCGCCGCCACCGTCCTGCGTCGTCTTGACCTGCTCGCCGCCCGACGGGGCCGCCGGCGAGGGGCCCGGCGCGGAGCCCGCCTTCGTCGGCGTCGGGATGCCGAGCGGCACCCGCGTCGCCTCCGCGACCGCCACCGCCGTCCCCACCGGCTCCGGCTGGAACGTCTGCGGCCGCAGCCCGTTCGCCTGCCGCCACTCGTTGTAGAGCCCGTCCTGGTCGAAGCCGTACACGCGCTTCAGCGCGTCGTCGATGCGCGCGCCCTCACGCGCCACCTTGAAGAGCTCCGCGAACTTGTCGCGACCGTACTTGTCGATCATGTACTTCACGGTCGACCACGACTGCCCGTAGAAGACGTTTACGAGATCCGCGCTGTTCACGGGCGACTGGATCTGCCGCAGCCGCAGTGCCTGGTCGGTCTGGATCACGAATTGCACGGCGCTCGAGTACCCGCCGCCCGGGGAGCTCTGCGCGTACACCGCGGTCCCCTCGTCGAGCCACGACGGGATCGACGAGAACGGCCCGTCGCCCGCGACGTGCGTCACGATGTGCGCCGCCTCGTGGCGGATCACGTCCGCGTTCGGCGTGAAGACGAACAACAGGTCCGGCGAGACGCGCTGCCCGCCCGTCTGCACGGTGGCGTCGAAGACCCGGCCGCGCGGCCGCTTCGCCAACTCGCCCTCCGCCTCGCTGCGCCAGACGACGACCTTCACCGGGTACGGAACGGTCGCCCTCAACAGCGCACTCACGTCGTCGAGCGCGGACTTCGTCGCGCCGATCGCGAGCATCGCGTGGCGGTCGTCGTTGCCGTACCAGAAGACCGTGATCTGGCCCTCGGTGCGCGTCTGCCAGAGGTAGCGGCCGTCGAGGAAGCGGTACGTCTCCTCGGTCGTGCGAGAGCTGACGCCGTCGCTGTCCGTGAGGCTCCAGTTGAAGACGAAGTCCGAGCCGACGGGGATGTAGCGAGTCGCGGTCTTCGTCTCGAGCATGAACGTCACATCGGTCTCGTTGCCGGGGCTGAACTGCGCCTCGCCCGAGCCGCCGATGTTTCCGTCTGGGTTCAGGACCTTGTACTCGAACGTTGCGCCCTTCAGCCCGGCCGACGTCCGCACGCGCGCCGTGAACGTGATCGAGGTGGGATCCTTGCTCTGTACGCGCGTCGCGTCGACCGAGATCGTGCCGGCGCGCGCGGGCTCCGGCGGCGCCCAGACCAGCGCGAGCGCGGCGAGCGCGAGCCCGCCGACCACCGGGACGAGCGGGGCCACCATCCCCCAACGCGCGCCTCTCACGTGACCGCAATTCCCTCGTCGCCGACCCCCACCTGGTTGCGGAGGTAGGCCTGGATGAACTCGTCGATGTCGCCGTCGAGCGCCGCCGTGGGGTCGCTCGTCTCCACGCCGGTGCGCAGGTCCTTCACCATCTTGTACGGATGGAGCACGTAGGATCGGATCTGGTTCCCCCACCCCGCCTCGACGTGCTCCCCCTTGAGCGCCGCCCGCTCCCGCTCCAGCCGCTCGATCTCGAGCTCCAGCAGGCGCGACTCGAGCACCAACATCGCGCTCTCCCGGTTGCGGTTCTGCGAGCGCTCGTTCTGGCAGGTGACCACGATCCCCGTCGGGAGGTGCGTGATGCGCACGGCCGTGTCGTTCTTCTGCACGTTCTGCCCGCCGTGGCCGCTCGCGCGGTAGGTGTCGACGCGGATGTCCTCCGGGCGGATCTCGACGCTCAGCTCGCCGTGGGTGGCCTCCGGCATCACCTCGACGAGCGCGAAGCTCGTATGGCGCGAGCCCGAGGCGTCGAACGGGGAGATGCGCACCAGCCGGTGCACGCCGCGCTCGGAGCGCAGCAGCCCGTACGCGTTGTCGCCGGCGATGCGCACCTCCGCTGACTTCACCCCGGCCTCCTCGCCGCTGCTGATCGCGAGGATCTCGGCCCCGAAGCCCTGGCGGTCCGCCCAGCGGAGGTAGAGGCGGAGCAGCATCTCCGCCCAGTCCTGCGCCTCGGTCCCGCCCGCCCCGGCGTGGAGCGAGAGGACCGCGTTGCGCGCGTCGTACGGGCCGCCGAGCGTCAGCCGGAACTCGAGGTCGGCGAAGTGCTCCTCGAGCGCTGCGAGCTCGCGTTCGATGTCGGCGGCGAGCGCCTCGCGCTCCTCGTCAACGGTCTCGCCGGCGAGCTCGAGCAGCCCCTCCAGGTCGCGCAGCTGCCGCTCCAGCTCGTGCCACGTCGTGAGCACGCCCTCGAGCCGCGCGACCTCCTTCATGATGGTCTGCGCGCGCAACTGGTCGTCCCACAGATCGGGGGCGGCGGACTCCTTGCGGAGCTCCTCTAGTCGGCGCTCGCGGGTCGGCAGGTCAAAGACGCACCTGCACATCCCGCACGCGCTCGAGCAGCTCGGCGACCCGCTGACGAAGCTCGTCCATCGTCACCTCTCGCACGATCCATCTTCGCACGCGCGCCGTCAACGAGCAGAGCGGGCCGCCCGCAACGTGTTCACGAGCAGCATCGCGCGCGTCATCGGGCCCACGCCGCCCGGCACCGGCGTGATCGCGCCGGCGACCGCCGCCACGCCGTCCGCGTCGACGTCCCCTACGAGCCGGTAGCCCGCCCGACGGGATGCGTCCGCGACCCGGTTGATGCCGACGTCGATCACGGTCGCGCCCGGCCGCACCATCTCGGCGGTGACCGTGCGCGGCCGCCCGACGGCGGCCACGAGGATCTCGGCCTCGCGCGTCACCGCGGCGAGGTCCGCGGTCCCGGTGTGCGCGATCGTCACCGTCGCGTTCGCCCCGTCCGCCTTCGCCGCGAGCAGCAGCGCGAGCGGCCGCCCCACGAGCACCGAGCGCCCGACCACGACGACCCGACGGCCGGCGGGGTCGATGCCGCTGCGGAGCAGCAGCTGCTGCACGCCCGCCGGCGTCGCGGGCACGAAGCGCGGCCGCCCCTGGAGGAGGAGCCCCAGGCTCGTCGGGCTCAGCCCGTCCACGTCCTTCGCGGGGTCGATCGCCGCCATCACCGCGGATTCGTCGACCCCGGCGGGGAGCGGCATCTGCACGATCATCCCGCTCACGCGCGGATCGGCGTTGAGGCGGCGCACCTGGTCGAGGAGCGCCGCCTGCGGGGTCGTGGCCGGCAGCGCGAGCGTCTCGCTCGTGATCCCCACCTCCTCGCAGTCGCGGCGCTTCCCGCGCACGTAGATCGCCGAGGCGGGGTCGTCGCCGACGAGCACGGCGGTCAGGTGCGGGCGCCGCCCGCCGGCGCCCACGAGCGCCTCGACCTCCGCGGCGACCTCGTCGCGGATCGCGGCGGCGATGGCGTTGCCGTCGATGACGCGGGCGCCCACGGGCGTCTCCCTCTGGCGGTGCTGCGGGGGCGGGCCGCGCGGGTGGGGGCCCGACCACGGCGCGCGCGGCGTTCCCGGCGCGCTGAGGCTCGGTCGAGTATGGCAGACCGCGCCGTGCGTGCATCCGCGGCGGCGCGTGGCGCGCGGCCCCCCGGTCCCCCGCGCGTCGGTGCCCCGCGCGCCCGAGCGGGCGGGGGCTGGTAGATTCGGCCGGTGACCACCCATGCCGTCGGCGTCGACATGATCGAGATCGACCGCGTGCGGCGCGTGCTCGCGCGCCACCCGGAGCGCTTCCTGCGCCGCGTCTACACGCCGGCCGAGATCGCGTTCTGCCGCGGCCGCGTGCCCGAGCTGGCGGCGCGTTTCGCCGCGAAGGAGGCGTTGATGAAGGCGCTCGGCACTGGCGCCCGCTCGGTCGCCTGGCGCGACCTCGAGGTGCTCCCCGACCGCCGCGGGAAGCCGCTCGTCTACCTGCACGGCAACGCGCGCCGGCGCGCGGAGACGATCGGGCTCTCGGCGATCGACATCTCGCTCAGCCACCTCGAGAGCTTCGCGATCGCGGTCGTGGTGTCGGCGCAGGCCCGGCGCGAGCAGGAGCCGGAGGAGGCGCGCGAGCGGCTGCTCGGCCGTCTGCGAGCGCGCGGGCTGCTGCGCGTCGGCGACGAGGACGGGGGCGCCGCCGGAGGCGCGGGCGGCGC
>VGNK01000226.1 GCA_016866055.1 Chloroflexota bacterium
AACGCCCCGCGCGCGACCGCCGCGACCGCGGCGATGCTCGCCGGGTCGGCTGCGCTCGCGGCGGCGTTCTGGTGGCACGAGCGACGCACCGCGGACCCGATGGTGCGTCCCGCGATCTTCGCGGCGCGCGAGACGCTCGCGGCGCACGCGGCGCAGCTGCTGCTCGGCGCCGCCCTGATCACGGCGCTGATCGGGGTGCCGCTCTTCGTGAATCTCGTGCTGCAGGAGCCCGCGCTCGATGGGGGGCTCACACTGATGCGGCTGACGGTGGCGGTGCCGGTCGGCGCGCTCGCGGGGGGCTGGCTCGCGGCGCGCGCGGGCCTCCGCGTGCCCGCGGTTCTCGGGATGGTGCTGGCGGGTGCGGGCTTCGCGGGGCTGCAGGCGTGGGACGCGTCGCTCTCCGAGGCGTTGCGGTCGCTGCCGCAGCTCGTCGCCGGGCTCGGCTTCGGGCTCGTGATCGCGCCGCTCGCCGGGGCGGTGCTCGCTCGCGTCGGCGAGGCCGAGCGCGCCACCGCCTCGTCCTGGCTCACGCTCAGCCGCCTCGTCGGGATGCTCGTCGGCGCGGCGCTGCTCACCTCGCAGGGGCTCGGGCGGTTCTACGCGCGCGCGGCGACGATCGAGTTCGGCTCACCGGAGTTCAACACGCTCGTCGCCGAGGCGCAGGTGTCGACGTTTCGGGAGGTCTTCATCGCCGCGGGGGTCGTGATGCTCGCGGCCGCGCTCGCGGCATGGTTCGTGGGTCGCGGCCGAGCGACGAGCGCCGAGTGGTGGGCGCCGTAGGGCCGCGAGCAGCGCGGGGATCAGCGCGGGTCGCTGCTCCAGACCGTCTCGTAGCCCTCGCCGCCGATCACCGCGGCGACCGTCTCGCGCCGCTCGAGCCCGGCGAGCTCGGTGAACACGTCTCCCAGCGGCTCTCGCGCGTCGATCCCCTGCTCGGCGTTCAGCCGCCGCACCACGCCCTCGGGGAGCGGGCTGTGCGCGAGAAACGCGACGCTGTGCGGCCAGGTGAAGAAGAGGAACTGATCCGGCGGCGCGACGCCGGGACGGCGCGCCGAGAGCCAGATGTTGCGCTCCTGCACCCCGGGGAGCGGCTCCACCACCTCGATCAGCGGCGGCGTCTGCTTGCGGCGATCGGGGCGGAGGTCGATCAACAGCCGCTCGGGCCAGAACTCGAAGCCCACGACGATCACGTCGGCGCGCGCGACCGCGTCGGACATCGATCCGATGTCGATCACGACGCCGTTGTCGCCGTGCAGGGCCACGCGTGCCCCCGTGAACGTCAGCGGGGCCGGTCCCTCGTTGTGAGAGACCGGCCCCGCGTGAATTGCCCGCGAGCGGGTTAGTACATGTCCGGCGCTGCAGCCGCCTTCTGTTCCTCCGGCAGGTCGGTGACCAGGCAGTTCGTCGTCAGCACCATGCCGGCGATCGAGACCGCGTTGTCCAGCGCGGCCTTCGTGACCTTCGCCGGGTCGATGATGCCGAGCTGCACCATGTTGCCGAACTTGCCGGCTGCGGCGTCGTAGCCCTCGCCCTTCTTCAGGGTGCCGACCTTCTGCACGATCACCGAGCCGTCCTGCCCGGCGTTCGCGGCGATACGCCGCATCGGCTCCTCGAGCGCGCGGCGCAGGATGCGCAGGCCCGTCGCCTCGTCGCCCTCGAGCTGCACCCGGTCGAGCGCCGACATCGCGTTGAGGTAGGCGACGCCCCCGCCGGGGACGATCCCCTCCTCCACCGCGGCGCGGGTCGCCGAGAGCGCGTCCTCGACACGGTGCTTCTTCTCCTGGAGCTCGACCTCCGTGGCCGCGCCCACCTTCACGATCGCCACGGAGCCCGCGAGCTTGCCCAGGCGCTCCTCGAGCTTCTCGCGGTCCCAGTCCGACGTCGCGCTGGCCAGCTGCGCGCGGATCATCTTGACCCGGTCGTCGATCGCCTTCTTCGTGCCCTTGCCCTCGATGATCGTCGTCTCGTCCTTCGTGACGACAACGCGGCGCGCCTTGCCGAGGTCCTGCGGCTGCACGCCGTCGAGCGGGCGGTTCAGCTCCTTGCTGACCAGCTGAGCGCCGGTGAGCGCCGCGATGTCGCCGAGGTTCTCCTTGCGGCGGTCGCCGAAGCCCGGCGCCTTCACGGCGACGACGTTGATCGTCCCGCGCAGCTTGTTCACCGCGAGCGTCGCGAGCGCCTCGCCGTCGACGTCCTCCGCGATGATCACGAGGTTCTTTGAGACCTGCAGCTGCCGCTCGAGCCAGGGCAGGATGTCGTTCACGGACGAGAGCTTCTGGTCGGTCACGAGGATGTTCGCGTCCTCGATGACTGCCTCCATCCGCTCCGGGTTCGTCACGAAATACGGGGAGATGTAGCCGCGGTCGAAGGCCATGCCCTCGACGTACTCGATCTCGGTCTGGATGCCCTTCGACTCCTCGACCGTGATCACGCCGTCCTTGCCGGCCGCCTCCATCACCTCGCCGATGAGGTCGCCGATCTCCTTCGAGGCCGCCGAGATCGACGCCACCTGCGCCATCTGCTCGCGCGTCGTGACCTTGATCGAGTTCTTCGCAATCTGCTCGGTGATCGCGCGCGCCGCGGACTCGATGCCGCGCTTCAGCGCCATCGGGTCGGCGCCGGCCGCGACGTTCTTCATGCCCTCGTGCACGATCGCCTGGCCGAGGACCGTGGCCGTCGTCGTGCCGTCACCGGCGATGTCGTTGGTCTTGGAGGCGATCTCCTTGGCCAGCTGTGCGCCGATGTTCTCGAACGGGTCGTGGAGCTCGATGTCCTTGGCGATCGTGACGCCGTCGTTGGTGATCGTCGGCGCCCCGAACTTCTTGTCGAGCACGACGTTGCGGCCGCGAGGCCCGAGCGTCATCTTCACCGCGTCCGCCAGCGCGTCGATCCCCTCGCGGAGCGCGTGGCGGGCCTGCTCGTCGAACAGCAGCTGCTTGGCCATTCCTGTTCCCTTGTCCCGTCCCGTGTGTGCGTTGCTCGCTCGTGCACGGCCGCTCCCCGCGGGGCGACCTGTTTAGCACTCTCGCTGGCTGAGTGCTAAAGGTTGTACAGAATCGCGCCGCGAGGTGCAAGGGGGGCGCGGCAATCCCCGCGAAGAAGCCCAGGCAAGCGCGTGTGGCCGGACGGACGAGGGCGAACGGAGGTCAGCCGGCGAGCGTGGACTCGAGGAAGGCGCTCACGCGCGCGATCACGCCGTCCGGGCCGCCCGCGTCGGCGAGCACCTTCGACAGCGGGCGCGTCGACCACTCGCGCGGCACGCGCCCGGCCTGCGCCGTGTCCACGCCGTCCGAGATCCCGTACGCGAGCGCGAAGCGGCGGGCGCGCACGACGTACGCGGTCAGCGAGCCCTCCTTCTCCGGCACCGTGTAGACGTTCAGCGGGTGGTGGCGCACCGCGTCGGCGAGCTCCTGCGGGAAGTTCCAGTGCAGCGCGAGCGCGCCGCCGAGCTCCGCGTCCGAATAGCCGATCTGCGCGCGCGGCGCCTCGTGCAGCGAGACGCCCTCGCGCCGCGCGCGCCGCACGCAGTCGGCGAACACGCGCGGGGCGTGCTGGCCGAGCGCGAGCCGCCCAATGTTGTGGAGGACGCCGGCCGTGACGCCTCCTCGAAGGGCCCGCCCTCGCACTGCGCGGCGAGTTCGGAGAGCACGCCAACCGTGACCGAGAAGCGCCAGAACTGCCGGTAGTCGATGCGCTGGGCCCGCCCGACCGCGTCCATCACGCAGGAGGCGAGCACCGCGGAGCGCACGTCGCGGAAGCCGATCAGCACGACCGCGTCGCGCACCGTGCCGAGGCGCCGCGGAAAGCCGTAGTAGACGGAGTTCGAGAGCCGCAGCACCTTGGCGCTGAGCGCGGGGTCGGTCGCGATCACCTTCCCCGGCTCGTGCGCGGAGAACCGGCCGCTGTCGGTGATGCGCAGGACGGCGGAGGCGACGCCGCCGAGCGGGCGCAGCTCCGCGATCTCGCGAACCATCGCGTCGAGCCTAGGCTGCTCATCGCGGGTGAGCACCACGGGCGGGTCTCCTTCGAGCGGTCGGTGCGGAGGGCGCGCACGAGACGGCCCGGAGTGATCATCGGCGCGCCCGGGGGTCGCGAGCAGGGGCGGTCGGGACGGCGTCCCCGGACGCGCGTCGCGCCCGTCGGTGGGCGCCGGCGCTCAGACGCTCGTGGCCTGTGCGCGCTCGAGGACGCGCGAG
>VGNK01000227.1 GCA_016866055.1 Chloroflexota bacterium
CGCGCCGGCGGGAGGCGCGGACGGACGGCGGCACGCATGCTCCCGGCGCCGTGAATCGCGGTTCGGCACCGCGGCGTAGGATGCGAACCCGCGTTCGCGCCACGGGCGCCGCGGCGCGCCGGGCGAGACGCACGGGGCGCCGAACGGCGCGGGAGTCGGGGAGGCTGGCGATGCCCCGCGTGCAGGTGGGCGACGTCGCGATCGAGTACGTCGAGGCCGGGAGCGGCGTCCCGCTCGTGTGGTGCCACGAGCTCGCCGGCGCGATGGAGAGCTGGCTGCCCCAGGTCCAGTTCTTCGCGCGCCGCTACCGCGTGATCGCGTTCAACGCGCGGGGCTACCCGCCGTCGGATGTGCCCGAGGACCCGACCGCGTACTCGCAGGAGCTCGCGGTCGCGGACCTCCACGGGCTGCTGCGCGCGCTCGGCATCGCGGAGGCGTACGTGGGGGGCCTGTCGATGGGCGGCGCGACCGCGCTGCAGTTCGGTCTGCGGCACCCGGCGATGGCGCGCGGGCTCGTGGTCGCGGGGGCGGGCACCGGGAGCACGGACCCCGAGCGCTTCAGGCGGCAGTGCGAGGAGTTCGCGCGGTCGATCGAGACCGCGGGCATGGAGGCGATGCGCGAGTACACGGCGGGCCCGACGCGCGTGCAGCTGCGCCGCAAGGACCCGCTGGGCTGGCGGCGCTTCGCCGACGACTTCCTCGCGCACTCGGCGGTGGGGACGGCGCTCACGCTGCGCGGCGTGCAGGGCGGCCGCCCCCCGATCTTCGAGTACGAGTCGGCGCTGCGCGCGCTCGCCGTGCCCACGCTGATCGTCGTGGGCGACGAGGACGAGCCGTGCCTCGAGCCGGCGCTCTTCCTGAAGCGCACCATCCCGCGGGCGGGGCTCGCCGTGCTCCCGCAGAGCGGCCACACGCTCAACCTCGAGGAGCCTGACCTCTTCAACCGCGCGGTGCTCGACTTCCTGACCGCGGTCGAGTCGGGGGCGTGGGCGGAGCGCGAGGAGGG
Organism: Chloroflexota bacterium; assembly: GCA_016866055.1. GTDB lineage: Bacteria > Chloroflexota > Dehalococcoidia > UBA2979 > UBA2979 > VGNK01. The sequence goes on from VGNK01000227.1 coordinate 1,007, forward strand.
GAGCGGGGCGGGCTTCCTGGCGGGTCCCGCGACCTGATCGCGGCGACGGCGTGCGACGCGCGCCCGTGCGACGAACGCCCGGCGCGCGCCCGGCCGCTCGGCCCGCTCGGCCGCTCACACAGGCCGCGCGCAGGCGCAGCCCTCGGCTAGACTGCCGCCGCCCCGCGATCGCGTGACGTGGAGGGACGGCGATGTCGACCTGGCAACCCGAGATCGAGGAGATCGAGCACCGCAGGCGCCTCGCGCTCAAGATGGGCGGCGAGGAGCGGGTCCGCGACCAGCACGACCGCGGCAAGCTCGCCGTCCGCGAGCGCATCGAGGCGCTGATCGACCCGGGCAGCCTGCGCGAGCAGAACGCGCTCGCCGGCGTGGGCGTCTACGACGAGCAGGGGAAGCTCGTCGACTTCGTCGCGCGTCGCAACGTCTTCGGGCTAGCGCAGCTCGACGGGCGGCCGGTGGTGGTGAGCGCGGACGACTACACCGCGCGGCCCCCGAGCGGGAGCGCCGGGGTGCGCCGGGCGCGCGCGGCGGGGCTGCGCCACAACAACGCCGACGACATGGCCATCGCGATGCAGGTGCCGCTCGTGCGGCTGGTCGACGGCTTCGGCGCGGACATCCGCGGCACGGAGTCCTCCGGCGCCACGCACATCCCGGCGATGGCGTGGGGGACGATCACGCAGATGCTGCAGGAGCTGCCCCTCGTGTCGGTGGCGCTCGGGTCGATCGCCGGCGCGCCGGCGGCGCTGATGGCGGGTTGCCACTTCTCGGTGATGGTGAAGGACATCTCCCAGGTGTTCGCCGCGGGGCCGCCGGTCGTGAAGCGCTCGCTCGGGATGGACATCCACAAGGAGGACCTCGGCGGCTACAAGGTCCACGCGCGTGGGAGCGGGCTCGTGGACAACGAGGCGGAGGACGAGCACGACGCCTTCCGGCAGGTGCGGCGCTTCCTCTCCTACCTGCCGAGCCACGTGTGGGAGCTGCCGCCGGCGACCGAGTGCGACGACCCGGCGGACCGGCGGGACGACGTCCTGCTCTCGCTGATCCCGCGCGAGCGCAACCGGCCGTACGACCCCCGCCGGCTCGCGAGCATCGTGATGGACCGCGACTCGCTCTTCGAGATCGGGCGCTACTACGGGCGCTCGCAGATCACGATGCTCGGGCGGCTGAACGGCAGGCCCGTCGGGGTGCTCGCGAACGACCCGATGGTGTTCGGCGGCGGCATGGAGGCGACGGCGGCGCAGAAGCTCGAGAAGTTCGTCGACCTCTGCGACACCTTCCACCTCCCGATCATCAACTTCGCGGACCAGCCGGGTTTCGTGGTGGGGCCGGCGGCGGAGTCGGCGGGGACGCTGAAGCAGGGGGCGCGCGCGCTCACCGCGATCGAGTCGTCGACGATCCCGTGGGCGACCGTGATCGTGCGGCGGCTGTACGGCGTCGCGGGGCAGGCGCACCAGAAGCACACGGAGTGGGTGTTCCGCGTCGCGTGGCCGTCCGCGGAGTGGGACTCGATCCCGATCGAGGGCGGGGTGGCGGCGGCCTACCGTCGCGAGATCGAGTCCCAGCCCGACCCGGAGGCGTACCGGCGCGAGCTCGAGAGGCGCCTCGTGAGGGTCCGCTCGCCGTTCCCGACGGCGGAGATCGGCGGCGTCGAGAACATCATCGACCCTCGCGAGACGCGACAGTTGCTCATCGAGTGGCTCGAGCTGATGTGGAAGCAGCTCCCGCGCGACCTTGGGAAGAAGGCGCGCGGGATGCGGCCGTAACGGCGCGGTGGTCGACGCTACGCCCGTTCCGCCCCGGCCGGTGCGCGCGAGGGGCATCCGTGCCTACGGGCTGCGCGGGCTCGTCGTGCTGTTCGTGCTCAACGCGATCGACGAGTTCGACCGCGCCGTGCTCGCGGTCTCCCTCGACCGCATCCGCGAGGACTTCGCGCTCTCCGACGTCACGGTGGGGCTGCTGCCGCTCGCGGTGATCTTCATCACCGGGCTGCTCGCGCTCCCGGCGGGGACGCTTGCCGATCGCCTGAACCGCACGCGCATCCTCGCGGCTGCGAGCCTGGTGTGGGGCGGCGCCGGGCTGCTCGCGGCGGCCGCACAGAGCTTCGGGCAGCTCTTCCTCACGCGCGCGTTGCTGGGGATCGGGCAGGGGACGATCAACCCGACGCACGCGAGCCTGCTCTCCGACTACTACCCGGTGAGCGCGCGCGGGCGCGCGCTCGGCTACCACCGCTCCGCGAACCCGCTCGGCCAGGTGATCGGCGCGGTCGTCGGCGGAGCGATCGTGGCGGCGGTGGGGTGGCGGTGGGGCTTCGTGGCCGCCGCGGTCCCCGGGCTGCTCTTCGGCGTGCTCGCGCTGACGCTGCGCGAGCCGCGGCGCGGGGAGTCCGACCTGCAGACGGCGCTGGAGGCGAACCCGCTGCTCGCGGAGTTCCTGCAGGAGCCGTCCGACGCGTGGGGGTTCCGGCGGAGCCTCGGCACGATCTTCCGCACGCGCACGCTGCGGATGCTCGTGCTCGCGAACGCGGCGTTCGGGTTCACGCTGTTCGGGATCGTCACCTGGTTTCCGGCGCTCTTCGAGCGGCGCTACGGCTTCAGCACGCCGGAGGCGGGGCTCGCGTTCGGGACGCTCGCCCTCGCGGCGTTCGTGGGCACGTGGTTCGGCGGGCCGTTCGCCGATCGCAACGTGCGCCGGGGGTTCGACTACGTGGGGCGGGTGGTCGTGGTGGCCGGGGCGCTGCTGACCGTGACGTGGACGGTCGGGTTCGCGATCCCGCACCCCGCGGTGACGCTCGGGCTCACGGTGAGCGGGGCGCTGCTCGCCTCGCTCGGGGTGCCGGGGATGAGCGCGCTGGTGGCGGCGACCGCGCCGCCGCGGATCCGCGCGCAGGCGTTCGCGACGTTCGGGCTGGCGCTTGCGGTGTTCGGCGCGGCGGCGGCGCCGCTCGTGGTGGGGGCGATCTCGGAGCTCTTCCAGGCGCGGTTCGCGATGCACGACGGCGACAGCCTGCGCTACGCGATGGTGATCGCCTGCGTCACTGTGATGTCCCTGGGGACGTGGCTGATCTACGAGGCGAGTCGCAGCGCTCCCGGGGACGCGCAGCGCGCACTCGCGAGCTTCCTCGCGGAGCACACGCGCGGGGGCGTGGGCGGCGGCGGCGGCCCGGGCGACGCCGCGGCGCC
>VGNK01000228.1 GCA_016866055.1 Chloroflexota bacterium
CAGCAGGGCGGCTTGGTCGGGGGTGTGCCCACGGTACGGGCGCATGATCATGAGTCATGCGCCCGTACCGTATCGTCGATACCCCGTTCAACCGGCAGGCTCCTAGGCGGGATTCGGGAACGGGGTGGTCGACGCGGTCGCGCGCCGTTCGGGCGGGCCGGCGGCGGGTGTCCGCCCACCGCCCCGGGGCGCGGTGCTAGGCCGCGGGCGGCCCGAGGATGCCGCTCTCTCGGAGCTGCAGGAAGCGGCGCCACTTCGCGTCGTGGTGTGTCGACGTCGGACCACCGGATCAGCAGCGCCGTGAACTGCTCGCGCGAGGTCTCCACGACGAGCCGCTCCGTGACCTCGCCCAGCATCTCGCTGCGGTGCTCGCGAGTGAGGTCGCAGAACCACGACAGCTTGCCGAGGACGTCCTGCAGCGGGGGCAGTTCGTGCACCATACCTCGATGTTCGTCACGCCAGGCGATTTCTTGAGCCTGCGGGCGGCGCTCCCGAGCCGCGGGGGCAGGTCAGAGGGCGGCCGACCCCCGGCGGATCGTCGCCGTGAGCCCGTGCCGCTCGAGGCGGTCCCGGTACAGCTCCGCGCGCTCGAGCGGGCAGGTGATCACGTCCGCCCGCCCGTGGTGATGGGCGGTGAGCATGATCGTGGCGGCGCGCTCGACGTCGAGCTCGGGGACGCTGCGCATCAGCGCCGCCACCACGTAGTCCATCGAGTTCACGTCGTCGTCGTGGAGGACGACCGTGTAGGGCGGGAGCGTCTCCTCGAGCGAGCGGGTGCGTTCGCGGGTGGGGACGTCCGGGCCGGTCGTCCCGGCAGGGGCGGGGGCGCCGCTCACAGCTTGCGGTGGTCCCACGATCGAATGTGCCCGGGTTTCACGATCACTGTCACCCGCTTGTGCGCAACCGGCGGGGGCTCCGCGCCCGGCGTGGGGGCCGGGCGCTCGAGCCCCGCGTAGCGCGCCCCCACGAGCTGCAGCACGCGCGCCGTGCGGTGCGGGTCGCGCACGATCTCGGCCGTCGCGTCGATGGAGAGCCCGCGCAGCTCGGTGTACGCCGTGCCGGCCTCCAGCAGCACCGTCATGCGCGGGTCGCGCTCGAGGTTGCGGACCTTCTGCGAGCTGCCGTACGTCGTGAACACGAGCCGGCCGTCGTCGTCGTAGACGAACCACATCGGCACGAGGTGAGGACGCCCGTCGGACCCGATCGAGGCGACCTGCATCACGCGCGCGGAATCGATCAGCTCCCGCTGCTCCTCGGCCGTGAGCTCGATGCGCGAGCGCTGGTTCACCATGGCGACCCCCCTCCGCAGCGCCGCGATCCTACCCGCGCGGTGTGCGGGACGACACGCCGCCACGCGGTCGTGCTCGCGAGGGCCCCTCAGATCACCGGCCAGGGCACGCAGCGGTACGGGAACATCTCCGGCAGCACGGGGTCAGCGAGCAGCGCCTCGCACCGCCGCTGCAGCGCGCCGAGCTCGGACGCGGTGAGACAGTCGCGCAGCGCCGCCGCGGAGTCGTCGTCGGGGAGGCAGCCGAGCGCGCGGCGGATGTCGTGCAGCCAGGCGCGCGGCAGGCGCGTGCCGGCGTAGTCCCAGATCACCGTGCGCACCTTCTGCGACTGGTGGAAGCAGAGGCCGTGATCGATGCCCCACACCTGCCCGTCCGGGCCGCGGAGCAAGTGCCCGCCCTTGCGATCGGCGTTGTTCGCCATCAGGTCGAACGCCGCGAAGCGCACGAGCTGGTCGTCGTACGTGTCGGCGTCGCGCAGCCGGAAGTAGTGCTCCGACGGTTCGTGCTCGATGAAGAGCTGCAGCGACCCTTCGCCGTACGGCCCGGTGGCGGGAACCGTCGGCGGGATGATCGGCCAGCCGAGCAGCTGCGCGAACTCGAACGCCGCGACCTCGCGCCGGTGCAGCGTGCTGGACGGGAAGTCGTAGAGCGGGCGCTCGCCGCGAGCCGGCTTGTACACGCCGAGCCCCTGGCCGTGCTCGGGGTGGTCGAGCGTCGCGAGGAAGACGTCGTTCGACGAGTCGTAGATGAGCCGGAGCTCGCAGAAGGCGGCCTCGCGCAGCGCATCGCGGACGAACGGGTCGTGCGGGCGCCAGGGGTTGCGGATGCTGCCGTCCGCCTCGATCGATTGCATCGATCCGCCCTCCGCCCGGCGCGATCGATTGTAGCCACGGGCCCGCGGCGGGTCCGCGCGTCTCCCCGGCGGCGCGGGGTGAGCGTCGACGCGGGCGGTGCGGACTCACGCCTGCGTCACGACCTCGCGCTGGCGGATCCCGAGGCCGGCGCGCATCGCGCAGCAGTGCATCATCATCGTCGCGAGCGCGGGGAGCGCGGCGTCGACGATCGTGTTTGCGCGCGCGATCGCGGCGTCGTCCAACCCGGCGGCGCGCAGCGCGCCGGCGTCGGCGGCGAGCGGCCGCGCGAGGAAGCGCGACCCCGAGCGCGCGTAGTAATAGAGCGCGCGCCCGCGCCGGCGGAAGTCCGGGTAGGCGACGAGGTGCTGGAGCTCGTCCCACGCGGGGACGAGGTAGCGCGGCCAGCGCGCGACCGCTCGGTAGAGCTCCGGCGGCTCGGAAAGCCCGAGCGCCGCGATCACCTCGGGAAGCGGCGGCGTGCGCGGTGCCGCCAGCGCGATCGGCGTCGCGAGGTGCGCCTCCGAGCGCGGCGAGGGCGCGCGCGGCTCCGCGCGACCCTGCCCGCCGACGCGCGGGCGCTCCTGCGCCTCCGCGAGCGCGGCGAGCAGCAGCAGCAGCTGCGGCTGCAGCCAGTGGAAGAGGTCGAGCGTCGCCTCGACGCCGGCGAGGTCGGGCTCGGCGAGGCCCCCCTCGAGCAGCGACTCGCGCGTGAGCACCGGCTCGTAGACGGCCTCCACCGCGTCGAGCGCCATGTCCACCATGTAGAGCGCGCTGCCGAGGTAGCCCGCGGTGTCCACCGACTCCGCGACCTGCGGCCAGACGTGCTCGAGGAACCCATCGACCGCGGCGAGCTCGCGCACGATGCCCGGCGCGAACGGCGAGCGGAACGTGCGCGCGATCTCGTCGAGGAGCGAGGCGGGTGCCGCCATGCGCCCGAGGATAGCCACGCGAGGCCGCGGCGTCGGCCCGCAAGCGTACATGCGCGGGCTCGATCCGCCGACGCTGCTCGCGTGCCTCGGCATCCCATCCCGCTTCTGGATCGCGCACGCCGGCGTGACCGCGCTGCTGCGGCACCACGCCGCGCCTGGCTGGCGCGGCGTGGGCTGCTCGTCCCCGAGCGCTGTCGCAGGGTCGCGGCCGCTGCCCGCAAACGCGCGGAGCCTCGTTCCGCCGCGCGGGGTGGCGCTGGTAGCCTGATCTCGACGCGCGCACCCCCGGCGGCCCGCAGCCGCGGCCGCGGAGGAGCCGGAGCGAGCGCGGGCGCGCGAGCCAACCACACGGCCGGTCATCATCCGCGAGGTCGCATCGATGCGGCGTGCGCTTCGACGTGCCCTGCGATCGCTCATCGACGCCGCGCTGCTCGCGGCGGTGATCGTCGCGCCGCTGCTCGCGCCCGACGCAGTGCCCGCGGGCGCGCAGGTCCCGGCCGGGCCGCCGCTGTTCGAGACGCTGTTCAACGGCGACTTCGAACTCGGCCCCAACCCCACCGGCTGGGAGCGCCGCGGCGGCACGCTCGAGGTGATGGAGACGGGAGCCGGTCGCGCCGCGTTCCTGCGTTCGAGCACGACCTCGACGAAGTGGATCGAGCAGCCGGTGCGGATCGAGGGCGGCGTCGCCTACCAGGCGAGCGCGCGGCTCGGCACCGACGCGGGGGTCGCGGGCGGGCTCGTGCGCATCGCCTGGTACGCCTCCGAGGACGGGAGCGGCTCGCAGCTGGCGACAGTCGACTCGCCCGAGGTCGGCCCGGCGGCCGCGCCCGCGTTGCTCTCCACGGGCTCGCGCGTGGCGCCGGCGGAGGCGCGCAGCGCGCGCGTGCGGCTCGTGCTCCGGCCCGCATCCGCGGAGTCGGCGGCGCTGGCGATCGACGACGTGACGTTCGCGCGCGTCGGCCCGCCGGCGCCCACACCGACACCGACACCGACCCCGAGCCCGCCGCCAGACCCGGCCGCGGCGCCGGTCGCGCCACCCGAGCCCTCCAAGTCCCCGCCCCCGCCCGAG
>VGNK01000229.1 GCA_016866055.1 Chloroflexota bacterium
TCGTCGGCCTCGAGGCGCAGGGAGGCGACGCCGGCGCGCAGCGCGGCGAGCCGCAGCCGCACGAGCCCCAGCAGCTGCGCGAGCGCCTCCGGCAGCGCGCCGAGGCGGTCCTCCGTCTCGCGCGCGAGCGCCTCCACATCGTCGCCGCTGCGCAGCCCCGCGATCCGCTGGTAGAGCGCGAGCCGCGCCTCGATGTCCGGCAGGTACGACTCCGGGATGTACGCCGCCACCGGCAGGTCGATCGCGGTCGCGCGCAGGGCGTCGCGCTGCTCGTGTGGGAGCACCTCGCGCTCGCGGTGCTCGTGCGCCGCCTTCATCGACTCGATCGCCTCGGCGAGCATCTGCGTGTAGAGGTCGAAGCCGACCGCCGCGATGTGGCCGCTCTGCTCGGCGCCGAGCAGGTTCCCGGCGCCGCGGATCTCGAGATCGCGCAGCGCGATCTGGTAGCCGGCGCCGAGCTCGCTCGCCTCGAAGATCGTGCTGAGCCGCGCCTGCGCCTCCTCGGTGAGCACGCGGTCGCGCGGGTGCAGCAGGTAGGCGAACGCCTGCGTCGGCCCGCGCCCCACGCGCCCGCGCAGCTGGTACATCTGCGCGAGCCCGAGCAGGTCCGTGCGGTCGACGATCAGCGTGTTCACGTTCGGGATGTCGATCCCCGACTCGATGATCGTCGTGCAGACGAGCACGTCGAACTCGCCGTCGGCGAAGCGCTCCATCACCTGCTGCAGCACCGACTCCGGCATCTGCCCGTGCCCGACGACGACTCGCGCCTCCGGGACGAGCTCGCGGATGCGGTCGGCGAACGCGTCGATGCTCTTCACGCGGTTGTGGACGACGTAGACCTGACCACCGCGCTCGATCTCGTGCAGGATCGCCTCGCGCGCGAGCGCGGCGTCCCACTCGCTGACGTACGTCTGCACGGGGAGCCGCCCCTCGGGCGGCGTGTCGATCGTCGACATGTCACGGATGCCGGTGAGCGCCATGTGCAGCGTGCGCGGGATCGGCGTCGCCGAGAGCGTGAGCACGTCGACCTCGAGCCGCAGCCGCTTCAGCCGCTCCTTGTGCGTGACCCCAAAGCGCTGCTCCTCGTCGATCACGACGAGCCCGAGGTTCGCGAACTCGATGCTCGGGTCGAGCAGGCGGTGCGTGCCGATCAGGACGTCCAGGTCGCCGCGGCGGGCCCGCGCGATGATCTCGCGCGCCTCGGCGTCGGAGCGGAAGCGCGAGAGCACGTCGACGCTCACGGGGAACGCCGAGAAGCGCTCGCGGAACGTGCGCAGATGCTGATCGGCGAGCACCGTCGTGGGGACGAGCACGGCGACCTGGTAGCCGTCCTGCACGGCCTTGAACGCCGCGCGCACGGCGACCTCGGTCTTGCCAAAACCGACGTCGCCGCAGATCACGCGGTCCATCGGCTGTTCGGACTCCATGTCGGCCTTGACCGCGGAGAGCGCCTCGAGCTGATCGGGCGTCTCCTCGTAGGGGAAGGAGTGCTCGAGCTCCTGCTGCCAGGCGGTGTCGGGGCTGAACGCGTGGCCGGTGAGCAACTGGCGCGCCGCGTAGAGGCGGACGAGGTCGGCCGCGACGAGCGAGACCGCCGAGCGGACGCGCGCCCGCGCGCGCGACCACTCCTGCGTGCCCAGCCGCGTGAGCCGCGGCGCGTACTGCGAAGGGCCGGTGTAGCGCGAGACGCGGTCGACCTGCTCGATCGGCACGTACAGGCGGTCGTCGCTGGCGTAGCGGAGCTCGAGGTAGTCGCGCGGCTCGCCGTCGACCTCGCGGCGCACGATGCCGCCGAAGCGCGCGATGCCGTGATCGGAGTGCACGACGAAGTCGCCCGGCTGCACCTCGGCGAGGAAGCGCGAGCGGTGCGTGCCGCCTCGGCGGCGCAACTGGCGGCGGCGCTTCACGAAGCCGAAGAGCTCGCGGTCGGTGACGAGCGCGACGATGCCAGAGGCGGTGCCGAGCTCCCAGCCCTCGGGGAGCCCGCCCTGCATGAGTGCGAGCGAGCCGCGGCCGGGCGCCTCTGGGAGCGCCGCGTGCACGTCGGCGGCGATGCCCTGCTCGGCGAGCACCTCGGCGTAGCGCTGGGCCTGCTGGGTGACGACGACGAGGCGGTCGCCCCGCATCAGGCGGCGCGCCGCGGCCTGCGCGGCCTCTCCGAGGCGGCCCGCGTAGGCGTCGGCCGGGGCGAACGGGAGGCGGAAGGCGCCGGGCTCGTGGCCGGTCGCCCACCGCGCGAACGAGACGCGCCGCGGGTGCGCGTCGAGCGCGACGGTGAGCGCGGAGCGCGTCTCGTGGGGGAGCGGCGCCTCCTTCGCGAGCTCGCCGCGCGCCGCGAGCTCGGCGCGGCGCTCGAGCGTGAGCTCGTCGAGGTCGCTCGCCGCCGCGTCGATCGCCTCGCGCTCGTCGAAGATGAGCAGGGCGTCCGCTCGCAGGTGGTCGAGGATCGTCGACTCCAAGGCGAGCGGTCCGTAGAGCGCCGGCGCTGGCAGCTCGGCGCGGCGCAACGCGCTCAGCTCGTCACGAAGCTCCGCGCGGCGGGGGCCCTCGAGGCGGTCAGCAAGCAGCACGAGCTCCTCGCGCGTCGGGAACCACTCGCGCGCGGGGCCGATGCGCACGCGCTCGAGCCGCTCGACGGTGTGCTGCGTCGCAACGTCGAAGGAACGGATCGACTCCACCTCGGGGCCGAAGAACTCGACGCGCACCGGGCGCTCGAGGTCGGGCGGGAAGACGTCGAGGAGGCCGCCGCGACGCGCGGCCTGACCGGGCCCCTCGACGAGCGAGACGACCTCGTAGCCCGCGCCCACGAACGCGAGCGCGAGCGCGTCGAGCGAGAGGCGCTGCCCGACCTCGACGGTGCCGGGGCCGCGGCCGAGGTCGGCCGGGCGCAGCGTGTGCTCGGCGACCGCGGCGAGCGAGGCGACGACGAGCGGCGGCTCGCCCTCCGTCCCGCCGCGCGCCACGCGCGCCAGCGCGGAGATGCGCTGCCACGTCACCTCGTCGTTCGCGGTGTCCCGCTCGTATGGGAGCCCCGCGCGGGCGGGGAACGGCGCCACCGCCTCGCCCGCCCACGCACGCAGCTGGTCGACGTAGGCCTCCGCGTCGCCCTCTCGGGCGGCGATCAACAGCACCGGGCGGCGCCAGCGGCGCCAGAGGAGCGCGGCGGTGACGGCCTTGCCGCCGTCGGGGACACCGAGCGTGACCGGCGCGCCCGCGTCGATGCGCGCGTAGACCTGCGCGAGCGGCTCGACGGACTGCAGCGTCGAGAGGAGCGGCCGTACGTCCACGACGATCCCGCGCCTTCCACGTGCAACTAGGGCCGCCCGCCCCGGGAGGCCCTTCGCATCTTCGCGGTGACGACCTCGATTGTACCGGCGGGCGCCGGCGGCCCGCGTCGGCGTTTCCCCGGCGCGGCGGACACGGTGGCGCCGACGCCGGGGCTACGCCTGCGTTGCGCCGCCGCCCTCGGCGTTGAGCCGCTCCATCGCGACCTCGAGCCCGACACGCACCGCCAGTTCGACGGCGTCTGCGACACGCTCCACCGCCGCCTCGAGCAGCCGGCGGTCGGCGGGCGACGGCGGCGAGAGCACCCAGTCCGCGATGCGATCCGGGTCGCGGACCGGCTGGCCGCTGTCGTATGGGCGGTCGATGCCGATGCGCACGCGCGGGAACTCGCTCGTGCGCAGGCTCGCGATGATCGAGCGCATCCCGTTGTTGCCGCCGTGGCCGCCCTGCAGGCGCAGGCGCACGCGTCCGGCGGGGAGGTCGAGGTCGTCGTAGATCACGAGCACGCGCGAGAGGTCCACGTCGCGCCGCCGCACCTCCGCCGCGATCGCCGGGCCCGACTCGTTCATGTAGGCGCGCGGGCGGGCGATCCCGAGTCGCCGGCCGTCGATCGTGATCTCGGCGGCGTCCATGCGGCCCTGCCGGGCGAGCTGCGCGTGGTGTCGGCGCGCGAGCAGCGCGACGCACCACGCGCCGACGTTGTGGCGGTGGGCGGCGTAGTCGGCGCCGGGGTTGCCGAGCCCGATCACGAGCTCGGGGCGCGTGGGCTCGGGGCGCGGAGCCGGGGGGCGGCCGCGCTCGCGCGGCGCGGGGGCGCCGGGCGTCGCGGGCGTGGCGGAGGTCG
>VGNK01000230.1 GCA_016866055.1 Chloroflexota bacterium
CGCGATCTGAGCACGACGCCGCGCTCGCCTCGGAGCTCGTCGCGCTGTTCCGCGCGCGCGACGCGGACGCGTGGGAGCGCGCGCTGATCGCGGCCGGGGTCGGCTGCGTGCGCGCCGATGCGGACACGCCGGGGAGCTTCTGGCTGCGCGACCCGCACGCGCGCGCGAACGGGCTCGCGGTGGAGACCGTGCACCCGCGCTACGGTCCGTACGTGCGGCACGGGCCGATCGTGCACCTCGGTCGCACGCCCCCGCGCTGCGGCCCCGGCACGCTCGCCGGCCAGCACACCGACGCGGTGCTCGCGTCGGCGGGCTACGATGCGGCCGCGATCGCGGACCTCCGCGCGCGTGGCGTCGTCTGGGCCGAGGAGGCCTGAGCCCCGGCGCCTCCGGCGCGCGGGGTGGTGAGCGGCGGGCGCGGAGGGCCGCCGTCGTCGAGAGGGGAGCGCAGTGGCGCTGCGGTTCGGACTGCTCTTCGCGATGCGCAACCCGGAGCCGTGGCGCAAGCCGTGGACGCAGGTCTACGCCGAGATGCTCGAGCAGGTGCAGGCGGCCGAGGAGTTCGGCTTCGACAGCGTCTGGCTCTCGGAGCACCACGGCGTCGAGGACGGCTACTGCCCCTCGACGCTCGTCGCGGCGGCGGCGGTCGCGACGAAGACGAGCCGGATCACGATCGGGACGCGGCTGCTGCTGCTCCCGATGCACCACCCCGTGCGGGTCGCCGAGGACGCGGCGGTCGTCGACGTGCTCTCGAACGGCCGATTCGTGCTGGGGATGGCCGTCGGCTACCGGCCGCAGGAGTACCCGCTCTTCGGCGTCGAGCGCCGCTTCCGTCCGTCGCTGATGGACGAGGGCATCGAGATCATCAAGCGGGCGTGGACCGAGGACCGCTTCGACTTCGCAGGCAAGCGCCACCGGCTCGAGGGGATCAGCGTCCGCCCGAAGCCCGTGCAGCGGCCGCACCCGCCGATCTGGCTCGGGGGCTCCCGCGGCGGGGCGATCGAGCGCATCGCGCGGTTCGCGGACGGCTTCCACTACGTGGGCGGCGCCGCGATCTACGACGCCTACGCGCAGGCGATGCTGCGTGCCGGGCGGGACCCGCGCTCGATCCCCGTCTACGACAGCCGCGACTTCTGGGTCGCGGAGGACGGCGAGCAGGCCTGGGAGCAGTCGCGCGAGCACATCTTTTACTCGTACCGGAGGTACGCGGAGTGGGGCGCGGAGGCCGCGGCGGCGGACGGCGCGCAGCTCGAGCGTCGGTTCGCCCCGGCCGCGACGCCGGAGCAGATGCGGGCGCAGGCGGATCTCTCCGGCCCGTTCGTCGGCGATCCCGAGCAGGCGGTCGACTTCTTCCGCCGGCGGCAGGCCGAGGTGCCGATCGACGGCACGATCATGCGGATGCCGCCGGGGATCGATCACAGGCTCGCGCTGCGCTACATGGAACTGATGGCACGATCGGTGCTGCCGCGCTTCCGCGAGTAGGGGGCGGCGCGACCCGACCCTGCGCGTGCGGCTTACGCCTCCGTCGCGACCGTCCCCGTGTTCGGAGCATCCACGGAGGCGCCGAGCCAGCGGTCGACGACGATGCACGCGACGAGGTCGCCGGTCACGTTGAGCGTCGTGCGCGCCATGTCGAGCAGGCGGTCGGCGCCAATCACGAGCGCGAGCCCGCTCGCGGGGACGCCAGCGCCCTGCAGGATCGTCGCGAGCAGGACGATGCCGACGCCGGGCGTGGCCGGCGCGCCGATCGAGACGCCCACGATCGTCGCGGCCACGAGCAGCAGCTCGCCCGGGTCGAGGGCGATCGGCGAACACCTGCGTCAGGAAGATCGTCGCCGAGACCCCGGTAGAGCGCGGCGCCGGCCATGTTCACGGTCGCGCCGATCGGGACGACGAAGCGGGCGACCTCCGGCCGCACGCGCAGCCGCTCCTCCGCGCTGCGCCGCGAGAGCGGCATCGCCGCCGCCCCCGACGTCGAGAACGCGAGCAGCAGCGCGTCGCGGGCGGCGACCAGGAAGGCGAGCGGGCTGCGGTCGGCGAGCAGCGCGACGAGCGTGAGGTAGAACGCCATCAGCAAGGCGAGCCCCGCGAGCACCGTCGCGACGTAGGCCGCCATCCCGCGGAGCGCGTCGAAGCCGATCTCGATCATCAGGCGCGCGACGAGCCAGAAGACGGCGTAGGGCGCGACGAGCATCGACCACGCGACGACCGTCATCGTGAGCTGCTGCGTCGCCGCCGCGCGGTCGATCAGCGTCTGCGAGCGCGTCGGCGCGACCGAGATCAGCGCCACGCCCACGAGGATCGCGAACTGCGGTTGAGCGCGGCCGCCAGCGGGTCCGCCGGGATCACCCCGACGACGCGCTGCGGGAACGAGAGGGTCTCGGGGACGGGCGCCCCGCGGATCACGGCGCGCCCTCGCCGGCCCCCGCGCGCAGCGGCACGCCGGCCGCCGGCGGCCCGCCCCCCGGCGCCGCGCCCTCGATCGGCGGCGTCACCCGCCAGACCGTGATCGCCGCGACGAGCCCGCACGCCGCCGCCGCCGCGATCCCGCTCGCCATCGCCACGCCGCTCGCGCCGAAGGCCGCGCTGAACGCGATGCTGTAGAGCGACGCGAGCAGCATCTGCAGGAAGCCGAGCAGCGCGGAGGCGAGCCCGGCCATGCGCGGGAAGGGGATGAGCGCCCCGGCGGTCGCCGGCGGCCGCGCGACGCCGAAGCCACCCGCGGTCACGAACATCGGCACGATCACGCTCCAGACGCCGCCCACGCCGGTCCACGCGAGCGCCGCCATCGTCGCGCTCGCGAGCGCCCCCGTGACGGCGCCGGCGAGCACGACGCGCTCGAGCGGCCAGCGCATCACGAGCCGCCCGGAGAGCGCGGCGCCCAGCATGATCCCGATCGCGACGAAGCCGAAGCTCAGCCCGAACGCCGAGGAGCCGAGCCCGCGCTCCTCGATCAGCACGAACGCCGACGAGGAGATGAAGACGAGCTGCCCGCCGAACATCAGCGCGACGACGAGCGCGTAGCCGACGAAGACGCGGCTCGAGAGCAGCCCGCGGTAGTTCGCGACGAGGCCCGCCGCGGTCAGCGCGCGCGGATCCGGGTCGCGGTTCGTCTCGGGGATGAGCACCGCGTAGGCGGCGGCGAGCACCACGCCGAGCGCGACGAGCGTGACGAAGACGGAGCGCCAGCCGAAGACGTCGTGCAGGACCCCGCCGGCGATCGGCGCGAGCGTGGGGGCGAGCGCGGTCGCGGTGGTGATGGAGGCGAGGACGCGCGCGGCGCGCTCGCGCCCGTAGACGTCCATCACGATCGCGCGACCGACAGCGGGGCCGGCGCCGCCGCCGAGCCCCTGGATCACGCGGCCGGCGATCAGCGCCTCGGCGGAGCCGGCGCTGCCCGCCACGAAGCCCCCGGCGGCGAAGAGCGTGAGGCCGGCGAAGAGCACGGGCCGCCGTCCGAAGCGGTCGGAGGCGGACCCGTAGACGAGCTGGGAGGTGGCGAACGCGAGCAGGAAGAGCGTGACGGCGAGCTGGAGCGTCGCGGAGTTCGCGGCGAACTCCTCGGCCATCGTCGGCATCGACGGCAGGAACATGTCGACCGCGAGGGGAGCGAGCGCGGTGAGCGCGACGAGCAGCGCGGCGGCGGGGAGCGACTCCGCGCGGTGCCGCGCGCGCGCAGGCGGCGCGGGCGCGGGGGACGTCACGCCGTGGGGGCGTTCACGCCGGGCGGGACGGGGGCGTCGACCTCGAACGGGCTCCGGAGCCCGAGCTCATCGGCCATCTCGCGCACGGCCGGCAGCACCTCGCTGCCCATGAGCCGCAGGCTGCGCATCGTGTCCTCGTGGGTCATCGAGCCGTCGCCGTCCCAGAAGAAGATGCTGCCCGGCCGGATCTCCTCGAGCACGCGCCGGATCTTCGGGAGCACGCTGTCGGGCGTGCCGCTGATGATCGAGTAGTCCTCGACGAGCTGGCGGTAGTTTTCGTCGACGGGCTGGAAGCGCTCGGCCCCGTCCAACGCGAGGCGCGCGCGCGAAGGCCCGGGCGCCTCCGGCGCCGCGTCGGCCGCCGGGGCGGGGG
>VGNK01000231.1 GCA_016866055.1 Chloroflexota bacterium
CGGGGCTCCGACGGCCGACCGTGCGCGGTGCCCGGCGCACGGTCGGCAGGCCGACGGCGACGCGCCGGCGGGGTGGCAGCCGGCGGCGGGCGAGCTCGTCGCCGGGCGGCGCCGTGATCGCGACGCGGCGCCCCTCGACGCCCTCGTCGACCGGGATGAGCGCCGCCGGCGGGGGCCCCTCCTCCTCGAGGTCGAGCTCCGCGACGAGCACGGCGCTCATGTCCGAGACGCGACGCGTGCGGAGGAAGAGCTCGGGGAGCGCGCGCTCGGGGCCGGCGGAGAGCGCCGTGCCGATCGCCGCGGGGGCGACCTCGCGCTCGACGCGGCTCGAGAGCAGGAGGAGCTGGCGGTCGCGCAGCGGGACCGAGGTGAAGTGCGGCTCGATCGGGTCGTCGCCGCCGAGCGGGCGGCTCGCACGGCTGCCGGCGGTGGCCAGCCGCCGGAGCCCCTCGCGTCCAAGCGAGTACGCGAGCGCGGGCCCGACCTGCGCGACGGTGGCCGTGCCGTCGCGGATCGCGACGCAGGTGACGCCGACGGCGACACGGTGCTCGCGCAGCGAGCGCCGGTTCCACTCCGCGAGGTTGGCGTGCGCCTGTTCGAGCGCGCGCAGCAGGCCGCCCGTGATCGACAGCGACTCGCGTCCGAAGAGCGCGGCCACCGCCTCGGCGACCTCGACGCAGAACTCCGCGGAGCGCTCGTCGACGGGCTCGGCGAGCACGAGCACGCGCACGCTCTCCTCGTCGCGCGTGCGGATGCGATCGACGAGCCAGGGGCCGTGCTCGCGGACCTCGCCCGCGACCATCGCGTAGCGGCCGACCCAGATCGTCATCGCGGTGTGGCCGCCGGTTCGCGAGGCGCGGGGGTCGCAAGCTTCGTCATGGGCCCGATTCCATCGCCGCGCGGACGCTCGACGATCCGCGGCGCGGCGCTCGACGGGCGCGGCAGCGCCCGGCGACGCGGCGATCGGCGGCATGCGGTGGGCAGCGAGGGCTCGACACCAGCGTGCCCGATCGCCCCCGCCGCGGCCAAGTGTAGGCGGACCCCTGCGCGCGTGAAATCCGAGACGGGGCGGCTAGCGACCGGACGCCCCGGAGGCGCCGGAGGAAGGAGCCGGCCGCATCCGGTAGGTGCACATCGCGTCGCCGCGGGTCTGGCAGCGGGCGAGCTCCGCCTCCATCCCGCAGATCTCGCTGATAAAGGCGACGTCGATCACGCACGCGGCCCGGTCGGCGCGCGCGACCTCGACGTAGGGGCAGGTCCGCTCGTGGAGCAGGAAGCAGCCGTCGTCCGCCTGCTCCCAGTCGGCGACGAGGTCCCAGGCCTGCAGGATCTCGCAGGCGGCGGCGACGCGCGCCGCGGGGTCGAGCACGGCGAGCGCCTCGCGGTGCGGGGCCGCGAGGGGTCCCGCAGCCTCCCGGATGAGCCCGGCGAAGGTCTGGGGATCGAGCGTGCGGCGCGCGGCGATGAGCAGCGCGCTCGCCAGCCGGTCGTAGGCCTTCGGGTAGAGCGCCTCCCCGTCGCGGGTGAGCGAGTAGGCGTGCGCGGGGCGCCCAACGCGGCCGCGCAGCTCGCGGCTCTCGACGAAGCCTTCGCGCTCGAGCACCGCGAGGTGCTGGCGCACTCCCGTGGAGGTGAGCCCGAGGTGGCTCGAGAGGTCGCGTACGCTCCCCTCGCCCTCCGTGCGCAGGTAGTCGAGAATCTGCTGGCGCGTCGCTTGCATGCCGGGCCGCTCCTGGCGACTTGTCTGCTTATGATAGCCGCCTCGAGCGACGGGCGCGTCGCGGTTTGGGAGGCGCGCGATGGCCGAGGATCCGCTGCAGCACCGCGCGTACGCGGACGCACTCGTGGAGCGCGCCGCCGGCCAGCTGCGCGACCTGGTGCAGCGCCTCGCGCGCGAGGTCGCGCCGTCCCCCCCGTTCCCGGGGTCGATGTTCACCTACGGGATCGAGGTGGAGCCCCCGGCCGGCAGCCCGCACGGCTGCGTGATCGTCATGGACGACGGCGAGCTCTACGAGCTGCAGATCGGGCTCGACGACGAGGAGGTCGCGCGCGGGGGCGACCACGTGGCGTCGCGGCGGGAGCTCACGGTGAAGCTCGAGCTGCCGCCGGCCGACTACGTCGCCTACGCGCACCGCGCGGTGGGCGCGCTGGTCGAGACGCTCGAGCAGCGGGGGGCCGGGCGCGGAGGCGACTAGCGCGGTGCTACTCGGCGCGGTAGTCGCCCGAGCGCCCGCCGGACTTCGCGACGAGCCGGATCTCCCCGATCCGCATCGAGCGCTCGACCGCCTTGCACATGTCGTAGACGGTGAGCGCCGCCACCGAGACCGCGGTCAGCGCCTCCATCTCGACGCCCGTCTGCGCCATCGTTCGCACCGTCGCCTCGATCGCGATCGCGGGCCCGTGCTCGTCGGGTGTGAGCTGCACCTCGATCGCGGTGAGTGGCAGGGGGTGGCAGAGCGGGATCAAGTCGTGCGTGCGCTTCGCCGCCATGATCCCGGCGAGCCGGGCGGTGGCCAGCACGTCGCCCTTCGGCACGCGCCCGTCGACGATCTGCGCGAGCGTCTCCGGCCGCATCGAGACCCGTCCGCGCGCCGTCGCCTCGCGCGCTGTCACGGCCTTCGCGGAGACGTCGACCATCCGCGCGCGGCCGACCTCGTCGATGTGGCTTAGGTGCGGGCCTGGGTCGGCGGGGCGCCCGGGCTCAGCCACCGATGTACGACATCTCGATCCGCCGCAGGCTGGCCGTGCCCTCGGATCGGATCTCGGAGTAGCGGTCCTCGCGCGCGCGCCAGGCCGCCGCGATCGACGTGCGCAGCTCACCGTCGCTCGCGCCGGAGCGCAGCACCCCGCGCAGGTCCGTCCCCTGCGTCGCGAAGAGGCACGTGTACAGGTGGCCGTCGGCCGAGAGCCGCGCGCGCGTGCACATCGCGCAGAAGGGCTGCGTCACCGAGGTGATGAAGCCGATCTCGCCCGCACCGTCCGCGTAGCGGTAGCGCTGCGCGACCTCGCCGGTGTAATGCGGCTCGAGCGGCTCGAGCGGGAACGCCTCGTGGATGCGACGTGCCAGCTCGCTCGTCGGCACGACCTCGTCGAGCCGCCAGCCGTTCGTCGTGCCGACATCCATGAACTCGATGAAGCGCAGCACGTGGCCGGACCCTCGGAAGCGGCGGGCGAGGTCGTACACGGTGTGGTCGTTCACCCCGCGGCGCACGACCGCGTTCACCTTCACCGGACCGAGCCCGGCGCGCGCCGCGGCGTCGATGCCCTCGAGCACGAGCGCGACCGGGAAGTCCATGTCGTTCATCTCCCGGAAGACCGCGTCGTCGAGCGAATCGAGCGAGACCGTGACTCGGTCGAGCCCGGCGGCGGCGAGCCGCTCGGCGAGGTGCGCGAGCAGCGTGCCGTTCGTCGTGAGCGTCAACTCGAGCCCGTCGATCTCCTTCAGCATCGCGACGAGCTTCGGGAGCTCCGCGCGCAGCGTCGGCTCGCCGCCCGTGAGGCGGATCTTGCGCGCACCCAGGTCGCGGAAGATCCGTGCGAGGCGCGTGATCTCCTCGAACGTCAGCACCTGGTCGCGCGGGAGGAAGACGAAGTCCGGGCCGAACACCTCCCGCGGCATGCAGTAGCGGCAGCGGAAGTTGCAGCGGTCGGTCACGGAGATGCGCAGGTCGCGCACAGGGCGGCCGAGCCGGTCGAGCAGGGGAGCGTCGTCGTAGTCCGGGTGCATCGGGGGGCAGTGTAGTCGAAGCCGGGGGCGTGGCGCACGGCCGTGCAACACGCCCCCGGTGGGCCGCCGTCCCTAGCGGGCTGCTCGCAGCGCCTCCGCGACGGCCGCGAGCGCCCGCGCGCGGTGGCTGAGCTCCTGCTTCTCCTCACCGATCTCCGCGAGCGTGCGCCCATCCGGGAGCTCGAAGACGGGGTCGTAGCCGAACCCGCTCTCCCCGCGCGGCGCGAGCGCGACGCGGCCCCGCAGCTCGCCCTCGCGCACGACGGCGCTCCCACCCGGCTGCGCGAGCGCCACGACGCAGCGAAA
>VGNK01000232.1 GCA_016866055.1 Chloroflexota bacterium
GCCCCGACGAACCGCCGCACCGACGGCACGCCGATCGCGGCGCCAACCGCAGCCACCCCGACGACCAACGCCGAGATCCCCACGGCCTCCGGCGTCCCGATGCGCTCCGCCACCCCGCCCGTGGCAAACGCGCCGAGCGGCGTGAACCCCTGCGCCGTGATCGTCACCAGGCTCAGCACGCGCCCGCGCACCTCGCCCGGCACGTAGAGCTGCAACATCGTCATCGTCATCGTGCTGAACGCGAAGTTCGTGATCCCCGCCGCGAACAGCAGCGCGAGCGCCACCGGCATCGACCGGTTCATCGTGAACGCGATCAGGATCGCGCTGAACGCGAGCATCGACACGAAGAGCACGACCCCCTTGCGGCCGACGTCCCCGAGGGCCGCCAGCCCGACGGCGGCGAGCACCGTCCCCACGCCGGGCGCCGACGTCATGAACCCGAGTCCGACGCTGTCGGTGTCGAGCAGATCCCCCGCGAACACCGGCAGCAGCTGCTGGTATGAGCGCCCGAAGATGTTCGCCACCGCGGAGAGCAGGATCAGCGTGAGCACGAGCCGCGTCGCCCCCACGTACCGCAGCCCGCGGACGAGGTCCTCGAGCATCCCCGACTTCCCGCTGCGCTGCGTGCGCTCGGGCACCCCGCGCATCAGGAAGAGCGCGACGATCACCGCGAGGTAGCTGAACGCGTTGATGAAGAACGCGGCCGCGATGCCGAACGCCGCGATCGTCACGCCGGCGAGCGCCGGGCCGACCATCGCGGAGCCCTGCCACGCCGCCGAGTTCATCGCGATCGCGCTCGTGAGCTCCTCGCGGCGCACGATGTCGGGGAGCAGCGCCTGCCGCGTCGGCTGGTCGAAGGCGTGCACGGCCCCCGAGAGCACGCCGAACAGCACGATGTGCCAGACCTCGACGACGTCCGCGGCGACGAGCGCGGCCAGCGCGAGCGCGAGCAGGAAACTCACGGTCTGCGTCACCTTGAGCAGCTTGAGCCGCGGCACCCGGTCGGCGAGCGTCCCGCCGAAGAGCGGGAGCACGATCATCGGCACGGCGCGCGCGAGCCCGACCACCCCGAGCGTGAGGGGCGATCCGGTGAGCAGGTAGACGAGCCACCCCTGCGCGACGATCTGCATCCAGGAGCCGGCGTTCGAGACGACCGAGCCGCCCCAGAGCAGCGCGAAGTTCCGGTTGCGCAGCGCCGCGAACCGGCGCGCCCCCGAGGGCGCCTCCGCCGACGCCGCGCCACGCCCACCCCACCCGGCCATCGGGCCCTCCGTCGCGCGCTCACCTTGCGCATGGGAGGCGGCGCGCGCTGTCCCGCGCCTCCGCTGCGCACGATTCTATCGAGACCGCCCCTCCCCCACGCGCCCCCTCCCCGGGGGAGCACAAGCGTGGTCGATCCGCGTAAGATGCGCGGGTCGCGCAAGGGACGCACAGGAGGTGCCCCGTGAGCATCCGAGGGAAGACCGCGATCGTCGGCTTCGCCGAGATCCCGACGCGGAGGTCGTATCCGGACCGGAGCACGATGTCGGTGATGGCCGAGGTGGCGCGCAACGCCGTGCGCGACGCGGGTCTACGCAAGGAGGACATCGACGGCCTCATCTGTGGCGAGAACGTCAACTCGCTGACGCTCGCGCAGACGCTCGGCTTCAAGCCGCGGTACACGTCGTCGATGACGACCCACGGCGCGAGCGGCGCCACCTCGATTGCGGTGGCCGCCGCCGCGATCGAGGCCGGGCTCGCGAACTACGTGCTCTGCATCTTCGGCGAGTCGCGCCCGGCGAGCAGCTCGCGCATTCAGGGCGCGCAGGCCGCGCGCGGCGGCGGTGGGCCCGCCTCCATCGGCAGCGAGTGGGAGGCGCCGTTCGGGCCGGTGATCGCCGCCAACGGCGGCTACGGCCTCATCAAGCAGCGCCACATGTTCGAGTTCGGCACGACCCAGGAGCAGTTCGCGAAGTGCGCCGTCGACGAGCGCTTCAACGCGCTCCTCAACGAGAACGCCGTGTGGCAGGGCCAGCCGATCACGATCGACGACGTCCTGAACTCGCGCTACACGAACGACCCGCTCCATCTGCTGGAGTGCGTCATGCCGTGCTCGGGCGCGAACGCGGTCGTCGTCACCTCCGCCGAGCGCGCGCGGGCGCTGCCGAACCCGCCCGTCTACATCCTCGGCATCGGCGGGCCGGCCACCCGCCACGACACCATCTGGCAGGAGGACGAGATCACGACGAGCCCCGTCGTCCTCTCCGCCCCGAACGCGCTGAAGATGGCGCAGTACAACGTCAAGGACGTCCAGTTCGCCGAGTTCTACGACTGCTACACGATCCTCGTGATGATGTGCCTCGAGGACGCCGGCATCTGCCTCAAGGGCGAGATCGGCGGCTTCTACGAGGACACTGACACCACCTACAAGGGCGAGTTCCCGATCAACACCGACGGGGGCCAGATCTCCGGCGGGCAGCCCGGCGGCGTGGCTGGGGGCTTCCGCCACGTCGTGGAAGCCGCGAGACAGATCATGAAGCGCGCCGGTCCCAGACAGGTGCAGAAGGGCGACCTCTGCCTGGTCAATGGCTGAGGGGGCACCGCGAGCGTGATGACCACGCTGGTGCTCGGTTCGGGCACCACCCTCTAAGCCAGACCGACAGGGACCGAGAGACGCCGGACGCCAGACGATCCGAGACCGGGCAGGAGTTCCCGATGGCCGACTACGCGAAGCCGCTCCCGCGGCAGGAGGTGCCGGAGCTCACGCAGCCGTTCTGGGATGCGGCAACGCGCCACGAACTGCTCATCCCGCGCTGCCGCCCGTGCAACCGCTACTTCTGGTACCCGCGCCCCGCGTGCCCGCACTGCCTGCGCGAGGACTGGGAGTGGGCGAAGGTGAGCGGGCGTGGCCGGCTGCACACCTACACCGTCGTGCGGCAGCCGCAGAACCCGAACTTCCAGGGCGATGTGCCGTACGCCTACGCCGTCGTGCAACTCGACGAGGGCGTGCGGATGATCTCGAACATCGTGGACTGCCCGATCCCGGACGGGCTGCAGGTCGACATGCCGCTCGTCGCGACGTTCGACGACGTCACGCCGGAGTGGACGCTCGTCAAGTTCAAGCCGGCGTAACCGCCGGCTCGCCCTGACCCGACGCCCCGCCCGTTGCGCTCCGCGGGCGGGGCGTCTCGGCGTCCGGGGTCTACGTCTCCTCCCAGCGGTAGGCGGCGAACACCCAGTCGAACAGGCGGCGCGCGTCGTCCTCGCGCGCCGGCGCGTTGAGCACGACCACGAACACACGATGCCCGTCGCGCGAAGCGGACGCCGCGAACGTCCGACCGGCGGTCCGCGTGTACCCCGTCTTCACGCCGTCGGCGCCCGGATACGTTGCGAGCAGCGCGTTCAGCGTCCACATCTCGATCTCGCGCGAACCGCGCGCCGTCCAGCGCCGCGCCGCCGCCACCTCCGCGAGCGCCGGCTCCGCCATGTACGCGCGCGCGAGCAGCGCGAGGTCGCGCGCCGACGAGTAGTGCGCGCCGCCCCCGAGGCCGTGCGGGTTCTGGAAGTGCGTGTCCGCGAGCCCCAGGCGCTCGGCGAGCGCGTTCATCTGCGCGACGAAGCGCTCGTCCGAGCCGGCGAGCACGCGCCCGATCGCGAGCGCGGCGTCGTTGCCGGACGGCAGCATCAGCCCGTAGAGCAGGTCGCGCAGCGAGAACTGGTCGCCGGGCACGAGCCCCATCACGGTGCTGCCGCGCATCGTGCGGCTGTCGACGTCGGAGGTGACGATCGCGTCGAGGTCGCCCGCGTCGACCGCGAGGATCGCGGTCGCGAGCTTCGTGAGGCTCGCCGGCGGCATGCGGCGGTGCGGGTCCTTCTCGAAGAGCACCGTCCCGGAGGCGCCGTCGATCACGACGGCGGAGGCGGCGGAGATCGGCGGCGGCGCAAGCTCGGCACGACGCGCCGGGGGCGTCGCGCTCGGCGGCGGTCGCAGCGCCCCTCGCACCGGCACGCCGGCTGCGGGGAGCGCCCCCGGGGAGGCGGCCA
>VGNK01000233.1 GCA_016866055.1 Chloroflexota bacterium
GCAGGCGGCGCAGACCGGGCCGGCCGGCGCGGCGGCCGCGCCGGTCGTCGCGATCGGGCGCACCCCGCGGCCGCTCGACATCGCGCTCTGGCTCATCCTCCCGGCCATCGCCTCCGCGATGCTGCTCGCGACCACGAACCGCCTCACCCAGGACATCGCGGTCGTGCCGTTCCTCTGGCTGCTGCCGCTGAGTGTCTACCTCGTCTCGTTCATCCTCACGTTCGACAGCGACCGCTGGTACGAGCGCAACGGCTACACCGTCGCGCTCGCCGCCCTGCTGCTTGCGACGGCGCTCGTGATCGGTCGCCCGCTGGACCTCAAGCTCTTGCCGCAGATCCTGCTCTTCACGAGCGTCCTGCTGTTCGTCGCGATGTCGTGCCACGGCGAGCTGGTCGCGCTGCGGCCCGGCGCGCACCACCTCACGCTCTTCTACCTGATGGTCGCCGCGGGCGGGGCGCTCGGCGGGCTGCTCGTCGCGGTCGTCGCGCCGCTCCTCCTCGACGGCCTCTGGGAGTACCACGCCGGCATCGTGCTCACCGCGCTCGTGCTCGCGGTCGCCATCGGGCGCGATCACATCCCGCCGGCGTTGCACCCCACCGCCTCCGCCGCGCGCCGCGCGTTCGCCGGCGCTGGCGTCCTGCTCGCGGTGCTCTTCCTCGTCGTCGTCGTGCGCATGCTCGCCTCCGACGTGCAGCGCTCACGGGAGGACGCGGTCGTGCTCACGCGCAACTTCTACGGCGCGCTGCGCATCCTCGAGGCCGGGAGCGACGAGCAGAGCCGGCGTCTCGAGATGGTGCACGGGCGGATCACGCATGGGGTGCAGTTCACGAGCGACGAGCGGCGCACCTGGCCGACGTCGTACTACGCGCCGGCGAGCGGGGCGGGGCTCGCGCTCACGGAGCACCCGCGCCGCGGCAACGGCGAGCCGCTGCGCGTCGGCGTCGTCGGGCTCGGCACGGGAACGCTCGCGACCTACGCGAAGGGCGGCGACACCGTCCGCTTCTACGAGATCAACCCCACGGTCGAGGAGCTCGCGCGGGCGCGCTTCACCTACCTCGCGGACGCTACGGCGCGTGGGGCCACGGTCGACGTGCTGCTCGGCGACGCGCGCGTCGTGCTCGAACGCCAGCAGGAGCGCAACGACCTGCAGCGCTTCGACGTGCTCGTGCTCGACGCCTTCAACTCCGACGCCATCCCCGTGCACCTGCTGACCGCGGAAGCCTTCCGCGCCTACCGCGCGCACCTCGCGCCCGGCGGCGTGCTCGCCGTGCACGTGAGCAACCTCTACCTCGACCTCACGCCGGTGGTGCGGGCGCTCGCCGCCGAGCAGGGCTGGTCCGCGCACTTCGTGGTGGCGGAGCAGGATCTCGATCGCGGGATCTCGTACTCGGAGTGGGTGCTCGCGACGTCGAACGACGCCTTCGTCGCGCGGCCTGCCGTGGGGCAGGCGATCCGCCCGTGGTCGGCCGACGCGCGGTCGCCGCTGCGGTGGACGGACGACTTCACCAACGTGCTGCGCGTGCTGAAGTAGCGCGCGGCCGCGCGCGGCGGGCGGCGCGGCGGCTCAATCCGCGAACCGTATGCGGTCCGGGAAGACGCCCTCGAGGAAGGCGTCGACGCGCTGGCCGAGCTGGTCGAGCCCGCCGAGCTGCGCGAGCGCGCGCTCGCCGTCGCCGGGGTCCGCGAGCTGTGCGCCGCCGTGCGCTCCCGACGCGAGGGGCACCGGCAGCCCGTCGACCAGTCCGGCGCTCTCCGCGGCGTGCCGCGCGACGAAGACGAGCTCCGCGAGCGAGCCCGCCTCGCTCGCGCCGGGATCGGCGTCGCCCGCCGCGATCGCCGCGACGAGCGTCTCCGGGTAGTTCCAGTGCGTGGCGAGCGCCACGCCGAGCTCCGCCTCGGTGAAGCCGAAGAGCTCGCGCTGCGCGTCGCGCAGCGAGATCCCGCGGCTCTGCGCGAACTCGGCCGTGCGGGCGAGCGCCCGCGGCGCCATCTGGTCGATCGCGAGCCGCCCGAGGTTGTGCATCACCCCGGCCGTGAACGCCATGTGGCGGTCGGGCGACTGCCCGGCCATCGACTCCGCAAGCAGCCCGACGGCGACCGAGAACCGCCAGAACTCCGGGTAGTCGATGTAGTTCGTCTCGGGTGGGGTCGCCTGCATGAGCGAGGCGGCGAGCGCCGCGGAGCGCACGGTGCGGAAGCCGAGCAGCACGACGGCGTCACGGATCGTGACGATCTGGCGGTTGTGGCGGTGGGACGGCGAGTTCGCGATGCGGAGGATCTTGGCGGTGAGCGCCTGGTCGGCGCTGACGACGATCGCGAGGTCCTGGAGCGAGAAGTCGTCGCCCTCGGCGATCGCGAGCAGGCGGCGGGCGACGTCGGGGAGCGGGCGCAGGCCGCCGGCCTCGGCGACGAGCTCGTCGAGCAGCGGGGCGGCCGGCACCGTGGCCGGGCGCGGCGGCTCGCCCGTCGATCGGGCGGGCGCGCGGCCGAGTGCGCCGCGGGGGACGGGGTACGGACCCTGGTCATCGCGCACTCCTCCGCGTGTGGCCGCGGTGCGCCTGCAGCCTGACTCGCGCGCGAGCAGCGCGCCCCGATACCACTCGACTCGCTTGAAGAGCCCGTCGCGTCCGCCGAAGTCGGCGAGCAGCGCCTCGTGCTCGGCGACCCCCTCGAGCGCGGGGCCGTCCGGGCGCGATGCCGTCGCCCGCGCCGAGCCGCCACGCCGCCTCGCGCGCGTGCCGCATGCGCTCCGCGAGCGCGCTCGACGACTCTGCGCGGTGGTGCTGCTCGATCGCCTCCACGACCTCGCGCGGGAAGTCCCACGCGCGCGCGACCTCGGTGCCCCACTCGACGTGGGCAACGCCGAACACCTCGCGCTCGGCGGCCGAGACGTTCGCACCGCCGGCGGCGCGGTCGACCACCGCGCGATAGCCGTGCGGCTCGGAGGCGGCCATCGCGAGGCGGCCCACGTCATGGAGGAGGCCCGCGGTGAAGGCGGCGGAGCGCGCGCCGGCGTCGGCGGAGACGCCCTCGGAGAGCAGCGCGGTGAGGATCAGGTGGCGCCAGAGCTCGTCGGCGTCGATCCCGGAGCGCCCGCTCCCGCGGAAGGTCTCCTTGAGCACGGCGCCGGCCAGGATGCGGCGGGTCATCGAGAGGCCGATGCGGACGATCGCGTTGTTCGCGGTGGCGATGCGGGTGAGCGGCGCGGAGGCGGCGGAGTTGGCCGTGCGCAGCACGGAGGCGGTGAGCGCGGGGTCCGACTCCACGAGGAGGACGACCTCGCTCAGGCTGGGGACGGGCTGCCTCAGGATCGAGAGGACGCGGGCATGGGCGACCGGGAGAACGGGCAGCGCCAGCGCGACCGTCATGGACCCTCCACGCCGCGGTCGCCGCTCCCTGGCATCCGCAGGCTCATGGCGCACGCCCAGGGGGCGCGCGGGCCGGTCCGTCCGCCGGCGCGGAGTTGCTGCTCTGAGTATCGGCACCCCGAGCGCGTGACTTGAGGCCGGGCGCCCGGACTCGGCGGCTCGGGGGTACGCGACGCCCGTTCCGCGCCGATGATCGCGTGAACGCCAGTCAGCTGAGCAGGGAACGCGCATGCCGATCGTTGGTCAGCCCTACGCCTTCGAGATGCGGGACGTGAAGGAGGCTCCGGCCGAGCCCCGGGGTGTACGCGCTCTTCTCGGGCCGGAAGCTCGTCTACCTGGGGCTTGCCGAGCACAGCCTGCGCGACTCGCTCGAGGCGCAGTTCGTCTCGCAGACGGTGGTGACGTCCGACCAGGAGATCACCGGGTTCGTCGCCGAGCCCTCGGAGGCGGCGGCGGAGCGCTACCGCGAGTTCCTCTTCGAGTTCAACGCGACCTTCCGGGCACCTGCCCGAGCGCAGCGTGCGCCGGCAGTCGGAGCCGGCGACCGGCGGCGGCGGGCGCTGGGTGACCGCCGCGCGGATCCCGAGCGCGCCGCAGTCGCAGGCGGCGAAGGCGCCGGT
>VGNK01000234.1 GCA_016866055.1 Chloroflexota bacterium
CGCGCCGATCGCGCCCGTCGACGGCGAGACGCAGCTGCTGCGGCTGCTCGTGCAGCGCCCCGAGGCGCGCGGCGCCGGGAGGGCGCTCGCCGCGGAGACGTTCGAGGACTCCGGGAACCGGGTGCTCTTCGAGTGGTGGTGCGCGGCCCCCGAGCCCGAGGACCGAGTCGCGGAGCTGGAAGAGGAGCTGCGGGAGCGCTACCGGGCGCTCGCGGCGGCGCCGCTGCCCGCCTACGAGGCGCGGCACCTCGAGGAGATGGTCGCGGACATGGCGGCGCGGCTGCGGCGCACGCGCGCGCAGCGACGCCTGCAGTACGTGGCGCTCGAGCAGGCCGAGGCCGTGCGCGCCGCGCGGCGGCGCGGGGCGCACGAGCCCGAGGCGAGCGACGAGGTGGGCGAGCAGTTCCTGGAGACCGTCACCCGCCAGCGCGAGCTGGCGACGAAGGAAACGCAGGCAATCGGCCGGCACCCGGCCGCGGGCCCGGACCGCACGGAGGATGAGCGATGACCCAGACGTTTGACGACACGGCGATCGCCGAGGCCGGCATCGAGGCGCTGCTCGCGAAGGGGCGGCGCTCCGGCAGCGTGAACGCCGAGGACGTGCTGGAGGCGGTGCCCGAGGCGGAGGCGAGCCGGGAGCGGCTGGCCACGGTCATCTCCCAGCTCTCGGAGAACGGCATCTCCGTGCGCGTCGACGCGGTCGCCGGCCGCGAGGCCACGACCGTCGTGGACGCTGCACGCCGCATCGTCGACGAGGCGGCGGGCATCGACGACCCCGTGCGCATGTACCTGCGCGAGATCGGCAAGGTGCCACTGCTCACGGCCGACGACGAGAAGCGGCTGTCGCGTGCCATCGAGGAATGGCTGCACATCGAGCAGATCGTCGACGACTATCGCGACGAGGTCGGCGACAACCCGACGTGGGGCAAGGTCTTCGTGGCGCTGCTGCGGCAGCTCCACCAGGAGCGCGCCGTGTACCAGTCGGTGAGTCGGTATTTCAAGCTCCCGCGGCAGTCGATCTCCGAGCGGATCGCCGACCCGAAGTTTCGCGGCTGCCTCGACGGCGAGCTCGATGAGTCGATGCACCGCCGGATGATGCGCGAGATGAAGTGGGACGAGGACCGCGCGCGCGAGGCGCTGATCCGGCATTCGATCATCACGCACATCCTGCGCCCGGAGCACGTGCGGTGGGCGGCGGCGTTTGTCGGCGCGGAGTCGAAGCTCATGCCCCCGCCGAAGAACCTCGCCGAGAAGCTCGACGCCGCGCGCGGTGGGGCGCTGCAGTACTACTTCGAGAAGATCATCTACGACGGGAAGCGCTCGGAGCGGCAGCTCACGGAGGCGAACCTCCGCCTCGTCGTCTCCGTCGCGAAGAAGTACATCGGCCGCGGGATGTCGCTGCTCGACCTCATCCAGGAGGGCAACATCGGCCTCATCCGCGCGGTCGAGAAGTTCGACTACCGCAAGGGGTTCAAGTTCTCGACCTACGCGACGTGGTGGATCCGGCAGGCGATCACCCGCGCGATCGCGGACCAGGCGCGGACGATCCGCATCCCGGTGCACATGGTCGAGACGATCAACAAGCTCGTGCGGATCCAGCGCCGGCTCGTGCAGGAGTTCGGACGCGAGCCGACCTCCGAGGAGATCGGGCGTGAGCTCGAGCTGCCGGCGGACCGCGTGCGGGAGATCATGAAGGTCTCGCAGGAGCCGGTGTCGCTCGAGACACCGATCGGCGAGGAGGAGGACTCGCACCTGGGGGACTTCTTGGAGGACCCGGGGGCGCTCGCGCCGTCGGACGCTGCCTCGCACCAGCTCCTCAAGGAGCAGGTGATGGACGTGCTCTCCTCGCTCACGCCGCGGGAGCGCAAGGTGCTGGAGCTGCGCTTCGGGTTGGAGGACGGGCGCTCGCGCACGCTCGAGGAGGTCGGGCGCGAGTTCAACGTCACGCGCGAGCGCATCCGGCAGATCGAGGCGAAGGCGCTGCGCAAGCTGCGCCACCCGACGCGCTCGAAGAAGCTCAAGGACTATCTCGACTAGGCAGGGGCCGCCGGAGCCGGGGTGGTCGCGACGGGCGTGACCGCTCCGGGCGGCTGTGCAACACTCTCACGCCGGAGCGCCGCCCGCCGGCGGCGCCCGCGACCCCGAGGCTCAAGCGCGGAGTGTGCAGGTGGCGATCTACGAGTACCGCTGCAAGCAGTGCGAGAACCGCTTCGACCTCATGCGGCGCGTCGCGGAGCGTGACAAGCCCGCGGTGTGTCCCGCGTGCGGCTCCCGCCGCACGGCGCGCGCGGTGGTCCAGGCCTTCGCGGTGATGTCCGGGGCGAAGCCGGACGCCGCCGGGGGCGAGGGCGAGTCCGAGGATTTCCTCGACGGCCACGGTCACGATCACGATCACGGGCTCGGGCTCGACGACGACGACTTCGACCTCTAACCGCGAGCACGCGAGCACGAGCGCCCGCCGCGGCTGGCCGCTACCAGCGCGGCACGGGGATCGGCCAGCGCGTGCTCCAGCGCAGCCGGCCGCGGTCGATCCACACGAGGCAGCCGGCGCCGACGGCGGCGATCACGACCCCCTCGAGCACCGCGAACGCCCCGACGCCGAGCGTCACGTCGAACCAGAACCCCTGCGGGAACATCTGGATCAGGTGATCGCGAGCCGGATCGAGCTGCCAGAAGTCGTTCGAGAACGAGAGCACGTGGAACTGCGTAAAGAGGCGGTCGAACCCCACGACCACGGCGACCGCCGCGCCGGCGAGCAGGCCCGCGGTCAGCGTTCCGGCGATCACGAGCTGCCGCGCGAGCCGGCGCATCGAGCGTTCGCGGCTCCATAGGAAGACCGCGGCTGCGTAGCCGACCGCGTACACGAAGGCGAGCTCCTGCACGCGGAACGTCACCTGGAAGAGGTCGCGCACGTCGCGCATGTGGAGGACCTCGCGCTGGTGGAACAGGGGGCGGTCCTCGCCAGCGACGCGCACACGGACGTCGAGCAGGGTGCCGCGCTCGCTCGTCGTGAAGTACTCCACGATCTCCGCGGCGGCGCGGTCGAGCTCGGCGCGGGGGATGCCGGTGCGCTCCTCGGCGCCGTAGCGGTCGAAGGCGTAGTCGTAGACGGTGAGGTCGGTTGCCGCGATGCGCACGTTCGTGAGCACGAGGCCGAGCGGGATCGCGAGGATGAAGAGCGCGGAGGCGATCCAGCGGAGGGCGAGCACGCGGCGATTATACTCGCCGCATGCCTGAGCCCCGCTTCGCGCCGCTCGAGCCCGTGCTGGCGGCGCTCGAGCTCACCCCGCTCGAGATCCAGTCGTTCGACCCCTCCCGCCCGCGCATCGACCCGCAGCGCCCGCTGATCGTGCTCCCGCCGGCGTTCGAGTCGGCGCGCCCGCTGCTGCGCGCGCGCTACGGCGAGCGGGTGGAGGCGCGCGCGGTGGTGGACGGACGCGCCGTGGCCGCGCTCGTGTCGGCGCTGCCCGGGCACGCCCAGGCGTGGGCGCTGCCGGCGCTGCCCCCGGAGCTGGACCGCCGGTCGCTGGAGGGGCTGCGCGGCGTGATGGAGCGCCTCTTCGGCCCCAGCGGCTGCCCGTGGGATCGCGCGCAGACGCACGAGTCGCTGCGACGCTACTTCCTTGAGGAGTGCTACGAGCTGGTGGACGCGATCGACCGCGGCGACCCGCAGGCGCTCGAGGAGGAGCTCGGCGATGTGCTCGCGCACCTCTTCATGCAGACGGCGCTCGCGCAGGAGGCCGGCGCGTTCACGCTCGAGGACGTCTTGGAGCACGCCTCGGCGAAGTTCGTGCGCCGCCATCCCCACGTCTTCGGCGACGAGGAGGCGGGCACGGAGGAGGCGTTGCTCGAGCGATGGGAGCAGATCAAGGCGGCGGAGCGCGCGGCGCGCGGCGAGCCCGCCGCGCCGGTGGGCGCGCTCGACTCGGTCCCGCTGGCGGC
>VGNK01000235.1 GCA_016866055.1 Chloroflexota bacterium
GCCGGCGCCTGCGTGGGCGTGGCGGGTGGCGCGTGCTCGGCCGCGAGCTCGCGCCGCACGGTGGCGAGGGCGCGGCGGAGCCACGTGCGGCGCGCCTCGACGTCGAGCGAGCGATAGCCGAGCGCGGGCAGGTGCGCAACCATCCGCAGCAGCGCCGAGCCCGGGGGCTCGGCGCGGGCCTGCAGCCTCAGCAGCTCGTCCAGCCCGCCCTGCACGAGCAGGTCCTGCGCGCCCGCCTCGAGCTCGCGCTCGAAGACGGACTGCAGCCGGCGGAGGTCCGCCGTCACGTCGAGGTCGAGGCGGGGGAGGCTCCGTCCTTCGTGACCACGGCCATGCCGAGCGCGCCCGGCCCGGAGTGCACGCCGAGCACCGGGGTGATGCGCGCGCTCAGCACCTTCGCGTCCGGCGCGATGCCGTCCAGGCGGTCGAGCAGGTACTTCAGGTCCTCGGGCGTCGTCGCGTGCATCGCCCCCACCTGCGCGATCGGCCGACACTCCGAGACGCGACGGAGCATCTCCTCGATCGCCTTCGCGCGCGTGCGCACGCGCGCGAGCGGCACGAGCTCGCCGTTCTCGATGCCGAGGATCGGCTTCACCTGGAGGAACGTCCCGAGGATCTCGCTGCCGCGGCTCAGCCGCCCGCCGCGGCGCAGGTACTCGAGGGTGTCGAGCACGAAGAAGAGCCGCGTGCGCGCGAGCATGCCCTCGGCCGCCGCGCGCGCCTCGTCGAGCGAGCCGCCCCGCTCCGCCACCGCCGCCGCCGCCAGCACCGCCATCCCGAGCGCGAGCGACACCGTCCCCGAGTCGATGTGGCGGAAGCGCACGCCCTCGATGCCGTCCGCCCCCTGGCGCGCCGACTGCAGGGTCCCGCTCAGCTTGCCCGAGATATGGACCGAGAGGATCTCGGTCGCCCCCTCGCGCACCAGGCGCTCGTACGCCTCCTTGAACAGCGCGGGCGATGGCTGCGATGTCGTGGGGAGCTGGGGCTCACGCGGCAGCCGCTTGAAGAAGTCCTCGGAGCGAATGTCGACGCCGTCCTTGAGCTCTTCGTCGCCGAAGAGGATCGAGAGCGGCACGACGGCGATGCGATGCCGGTCGACGAGCTCCGTCGGGAGGTCGGCGGTGGAGTCGGTGACGATGCGCAGGACCACGGACGGAGTGTACGCGACGGGCTACTCGACCGACAGCACGTACGGGTAGAAGGGCTGCCCGCCCGCGACGACCTCGACCTCCAGCGCGGGGTACGCCTCCCCGATCAGCGCCGGGATGCGCTCGCGGGCGTCGACCGGCGCGTCGTTGCCGAGGTAGAGCGTCACGAGCGACGCCGCGTCGCTCACGGCGCGCTCCATCCCCGCGAGCAGCGCCTCCTCGAGCGTCGCGGCGGACGCGACGAGCACGCCGTCGACGAGCACGATCGCCTCGCCGCTCTTCACGGTCACGCCGTCGACGACGGCGTCGCGCACCGACGTCGTCACCTCGACGGCGTGCACGCCGGCAATCGCCTCCACCATCCGGCGTCCGATCTCGGCGGGGTCGCCCTCCGGCATGTAGGCGACGGCGGCGGCGAGGCCGGCCGCTACCGTGCGCGCCGGGATCACGGTCACCAACCCCTCGGACTCGCGGGCGGCCTGCTCGGCCGCCATCAGCACGTCCTTGTCGTTGGGCAGCAGGAAGACGTGATCGCGCCCCGCGCCGCGCGCCGCCTCCAACAGCTCGCCGGCGCTCGCCTTCCCGGTCGGCCCGCCGCCCAGCACGCGCGTGGCTCCGAGGTCGCGGAACGCGGCCGTGATCCCCGGCCCGCGCGCCACCGCGACCAGCCCGATCGCCGGGAGCTCAGCCGGCGGTCGCGACGTCTGCTCGCGCTCGTGACCCTCGGTCCACTCCTCGTGCTGGGCCTGCATGTTGTCGACCTTGATCGACGTCAGCGCGCCGATCTGCACCCCCGCGCTGAGCGCCGGCCCCGGGTCCTCCATGTGCACGTGCACGTGCATCGCGTCCGGGTCCCCCACGACCAGGATCGAGTCCCCGCCCGCCTCGGCGAGCGCCCGGGCGAAGGCCCGGCGGTCGATCGCCTGCCCGAGGATCACGAACTCCGTGCAGTAGCCGTGACCCGTGTGCTCGACCCCCTCCAGCTCCACCTGCGCGGTCGCGGCGAGCGGCTCGGGGAGCGGCTCCCCCGTGAGCCCGTGCTTCACGCCCTCGAAGAGGATGGCGACCCCGAGTCCGCCGGCGTCGACCACCCCCGCGTCACGCAGGCGCGGGAGCAGGTCCGGGGTGCGTTCGACGCTCCGGTGCGCCTCGGCCACGAAGCTCGTCATCATCTGGTCGATCTCCGCGCGGGCCTGCGCGGCGTCCGCGGCGGCCGCGGCACCCTCGCGCATCACGGTGAGCATCGTTCCCTCGACCGGCGTGGTGACGGCGTCGTACGCCGCCCGCGCCGCCGAGCCGAGCGCCGCGGAGAGCGTCGGGCAGTCCACCGTCGACTGCCCCTCCAGCGCCTCCGCCAGGCCGCGCAGCATCTGCGAGAGGATCACGCCGCTGTTGCCGCGCGCGCCGAGCAGCGCCCCGCGCGCCACGGCGCGCACGTACTCGCCGGCGGCACCGTCCCCGGACGCCGCCTTCAGCGCCGCTCGCCAGGTGAGCAGCATGTTCGTCCCGGTGTCCCCGTCGGGCACCGGGTAGACGTTGATCGCGTTCACGGCGTCTCGGTTAAGCGCGAGCCAGCGCTCGGCGACCTCGAAGGCGGCCCTCAGGTCGGCGGCGTCGATCGAGGTACGGACGATCGGGGTCTCCCTCCCCGGGACCTCGCAGCGAATGGACGCTGCGGAGGCGACCCTGCTAGCCTGTATCGGCCGGTGGGCTCCCGCTGGCGCCTGATACTCCAGATATAGCAGAAGCCGGGATCGCGCATGTGCGCATCCCCCCGCCCCCGGAGCGACGTGATGGCTGCAGGCAAGTGCGACCTCTGCGAGAAGCACACCGTGCTCGGCCGTGCGATCCAGCACAAGCACTCCGGCGCCTGGCGCCGGAAGGCGCCGAAGACCAACCGCCCGTTCGCCCCCAACGTGCACAAGAAGCGGATGTTCCTCGACGGCCGCTGGCGACGTGCGAACGTCTGCACCCGCTGCCTGCGCACGGAGAGCAAGCGGATCCAGGTCTCCGGGGTGCCGTACTAGCGCGCTACCCGGCGAGCGCTTCCCGAAGGCGCGCGAGCGCCGCCCCCGGCATCTCGTCCTCGTTGTAGACGGCCGACCCCGCGACGAGCACGGAGGCGCCGGCCGCGACGCAGGCGCTCGCGTTCCCGACCTTCACCCCCCCGTCGACCTCGATCGGGACCGCGAGACCGGCCGCACGCACGCGCCCCGACAGCTCGCGCACCTTCTCGAGCAGCTCCGGCTGCATCGGCTGCCCGCCCCACCCCGGCCGGATCAGCATCACCACGATCTCGTCGATCTCGGCGAGCAGCGGCTCGAGCCGCGCCGGTGGGGTCTCCGGGTTGATCGCGACGCCCGCCTCGGCGCCCGCGTCGCGCGCGCGGGCGAGCAGCTCGCGCGCCGCCTCGACGCCGCCCGCCGCCTCGTAGTGGAAGAGGAGCCGCCCGGCCCCCGCGCGCGCAAACGCCTCGAAGTGATCGCCGGGGCGCGCCACCATCATGTGCACCTCGAGCGGGAGCGCGGTGGCGGCGCGGACCGCCGCGATCAGCGGGTCCCCGAACGTGATCCGCGGGACGAAGTGGCCGTCCATCACGTCGAGGTGGAGGAGGTCGGCGCCGCCGGCATCGGCCGCGCGCACCTGCTCGGCGAGGCGCCCGAAGTCCGCGGTGAGGATCGAGGGTGCGATGCGCACGCGCGCGGCGCCGGCGTTGGGGGTCACGCGGGCTGCTCGGCGTCGAGGCGCGCGCGGGCGGCGTCCCGCTGCCGC
>VGNK01000236.1 GCA_016866055.1 Chloroflexota bacterium
CGGTGCAGCTCGAGCGACTGGCCGATCAGCAGCACGGGGGGCCGCCGCGGCGCGCTAGACGACCGGGGGGAGGCCCTCGCGGCGGGCGCGCCAGCGCAGCACGAGCCCCATCGCGCGCGCGGCGCGGTGGATCGTCGAGAACGCGGCGACCCCGCGCGCGTAGGCCTCCTGCTGGAAGACCTCGACCGCCTCGCCGCCGGAGCCGCGCTCGCTGCGCATGAGCGCGATGAAGGGCTTCGCGGTGCCCTCCTGCAGCCCGGCGAGCAGCTCGGCGGAGCGGCGCGCGGCCTCGACGGCGCGGCGCTCGGCCTGCTCGGCGGGGATCTCGTCGCGCGCGCGCGGGTCCTGACCGCCGGGCGGCCCGAAGCGGCCGAACATCGGGTTCGTGAAGACGACGTCGACCGGCGCGGCCTCGGCCACGATACGCAGCGTGCGTTCCATCAGCTCCGGGGTGCCGGCGTTCGTGTCGATCGGGTTGTTCACGCTCGTCCCGGCGATCGGGATGAACTCGCGGAGCCGCGCCTTCGTCGACTCCGGCATCGGCGGCACCTCCATGCCGGCCGCTGCGAGGGCGTCGGCGGAGAGCACCGCGACGCCGCCGCCCCCGCCGACGAGCACGACGCCGCGGCCGCGGATCGTGCGCGCGCGGGTGCCGACCGCGACGACGAGGTCGTGGAGGTCGTCCATCGTCTCCGCGCGGATCGCGCCGGTCTGGTGGCACATCGCCTCGAAGACGGCGAGCGAGCCAGCGAGCGAGCCGGTGTGCGAACGGGCGGCTCGCGCGCCGGCGTCGGTGAGTCCGCCCTTGAGGATGACCGTCGGCTTCGCGCGCGCGCAGCGGCCGATCGCCTCGAAGAGGCGCCGGCCCTCCTGGATGCCCTCGAGGTAGGCGGTGACGATCTCGGTGTCGGGGTCCTGCGCGGCGTAGTCGAACAGCTCCCACGCCTTGAGGTCGGCGCCATTGCCGAACGAGACGGCCTTCGAGAAGCGCACGCCGCGGCGCGAGAGCCCGCCGATCACGTCCCCGGCGTTCGCGCCGGACTGGGAGATCAGGAAGACGTTGCCGGGCTCGGAGGGGAAGCCGTTCATGAAGGCGAGCCGGCTGACCGGCACGTAGAGCCCCATGCAGTTCGGGCCGATCGCGCGGATGCCGGCGCCGCGCAGCCGCTCGATCATGCGGCGCTCGAGCGCGACGAGCTCGGCGTCGCCCGTCTCGGCGAGGCCTGCGGTGAAGAAGTGGAGCGAACGCACCCCCTTCTCGACGCACTGCTCGACGAGCTCCGGGGCGATGCGGGCGGGGATCAGCGAGATCACGTGATCGACCGGTCCCGGGATCGCCTGGAGGTTCGGGTAGCAGCGCAGCCCGGCGACCTCGTCGATCTTCGGGTTCACCGGGTAGAGCGGCCGTACCTCGTGGAAGCGCTGCTCCATGAGCGAGGAGAGGAAGCCCGACGCCATCGAGCCGCCGCCGGAGGGAACGCCGACGATGGCGACGGAGCGGGGGTGGAAGATCGGGTCGAGCGGGTGCGCGGCGGCTTGGCTCACGGGCGATCCGTTCGGCTGCGCGTCCCCCGGGGGGGATCGCGTGGCTCGGGGTCGCGGCGGAACGGGCCGCCTGTTCGGATTGTACCTGCGCGCCCGCTGCGGGCTACGCCTCGGGGCCGGCCGGGGCGAAGGTCGCGAGCCGCTCGGGGCCGACCTCGCCCGCCGCGAGCCGGCGCACGAGCGCGCCGACGCGGTCGATCTCCTCGTCGGTGTTGTAGACGTGGAGCGAGAGCCGCACCGCCCCGTGCTGGCGCACGCTGCGCGCGACGACGCGGCCCTCGGCCTGCATCCAGCCGGAGACGCCCGCGGGGTCGAGCCCGTCGATCGCGAAGACGAAGTGGCCGCTGCGCGAGTCGTCGCGCCGCGGGCTGAGCACGCGCACGCCGGGGATCGGCGCGAGCACGGACTCCGCGCGGCGGTTGAGCTCGCGCACGCGGTGCCAGACGGCGTCGGGACCGGCCTCCAGGTACTGCTCGACGGCGGCGAGCATGCCGGCGACCGAGAGGCTCGGCAGCGTCGAGACCTCGAACTTCGCGATGCGGTCGCGCGCCGGCTCGAAGGCACCCTCGTAGTCGTAGGAGGCGGCCGCGCGGCCGCTCACCTTCGAGGGCTCGACGTCCGGGATGCGCTCGCGCCGCACGTAGAGCAGGCCGAGGCCCGAGGGGCCGCAGAGCCACTTGTGCGAGGGGACGGCGTACGCGTCGATGCCGAGCGCGTGCACGTCGATGGGGACGTGGCCGGCGGTCTGGGCGCCGTCGACGATCACGGTCGCGCCGCGGGCGTGGGCGAGCTCGGTGATCGCGGAGAGCGGGAGCAGCTGGCCGGTGGTGTAGGTGATCTCGGAGAGCACGACGGCCTTCGCGCCGTGCCCTAGCGCGCGGTCGAACGCCTCCACGACGGCCCCGGGGCCGTCGTCGCCCGCGATGCGCACGAAGCGCACCTCGGCGCCGCGGCGGTGGCGAGCCCAGTAGACCGGGATCAGCCCGCCGACGTGCTCGAGGTTCGTCGTCACGACCGGGTCGCCGGGGGCGAGGTCGATGCCGGCGAGCGCGATGTTCACGCCCTCGGTGGTGTTGCCGGTGAGCGCGATCTCGTCGGGGTCCGCGCCGAGCATGCGCGCGCCGGCGCGGCGCAGCCCGTCCTGCCGCTCGCGTCCGTCCTCCATGACGTGGCGGGTGGTGGGGCCGTGCGCGACCTCGAGCTCGAGGCGCTCGCGCATCGCCGCGATCACGGGCTCGGAGAGCGGCCCCACCCAGCCGCAGTTCATGTAGGTGTAGTCGCGGGTGACGGGCGTGCGCGCCCGGCGGGCGGCCCATCTGGCGGCGAGCTCGTCCTCGGGCATGGGGCCCTCCCATCCGGCGACGCAGCGTATCGTCCGGCGGCGCGCTCGTGCACGCTGCGGCCGCCGCGCTGCGCCGCGCGCCACGCGGGTCGGGCGGCCGGGCGGGAGCCCGCTGAAAGGGGGCCGCGGGTGGTCGGCTCCGGGGAGTGGCAGCCCGCGCAGTACGGGCGCTTCCGCGACGAGCGCAGCCGCCCCTTCTACGACCTCGCGGCCGGGGTCGCGCGCCACCCCGGCATGCGTGTGGTCGACCTCGGCTCGGGGACGGGCGAGCTCACGGCCTGGCTCCACCGCGAGCTCGGGGCGGCAGAGACGCTCGGGGTCGACAGCTCGCAGGCGATGCTCGCGGAGGCGGCCGCGCACGCCGGCGGCGGCGTGCGCTTCGAGCGCGCGGAGATCGAGGCGTTCGCGCGCGCGGAGGCGGGCGCGGGGCGCTCCTTCGACCTCGTCTTCTCGAACGCGGCGCTGCAGTGGATCGACGATCACGCGTCGCTCTTCGATGCCGTGGCAGCGCTGGTCGCGCCCGGCGGGCAGCTCGCCGTGCAGATGCCGTCGAACGACGATCACACCTCGCACCGCGTGGCGCGCGCGCTCGCGCGGAGCGCGCGCTTCGCCGGCCGGCTCGGTGGCTACGTGCGGCCGGACCCGGTGCAGGCGCCGGAGTGGTACGCGGAGCGGCTCTACGCGCTCGGCTTCCCGGAGCCGCGCGTGCAGCTCGTCGTCTACCCGCACCTGCTCGCGGAGACGCGCGCGATCGTGGAGTGGGTGAAGGGGTCGCTACTCACCGCGTACCGCCAGCGGCTCGCGGGGGCCGACTACGCGGACTTCCTCGCGGCGTACGAGGCGGCGCTGCTCGCCGAGCTCGGCGAGCGGGTGCCGTTCTTCTACCCGTTCAAGCGCGTGCTGATGTGGGGGCGCCGGTGAGCGCACGTGAGACTCGCGGCGCGCGCGCGCGTGGGGCGCGTGCGGGCCGCGGC
>VGNK01000237.1 GCA_016866055.1 Chloroflexota bacterium
CGCGACCGCGCGGCCGCGCGAGCCCGTACCGTCGCTCGGCGAGTCCGCGTCGCACGAGCGCCGCCACCGCGGCGTCGACGCTCCGCGCCGGGACGCGCCCCTTGAGCGCGCGCTTCAGCTCCTCGACGTCGCGCGGCTCCTCGGGGTCGAGCGCCTCCCAGACGCCCTGCTGTGTCGCCGAGAGCGCCGCCGGCGCGGCATCGCCCGCGCGCAGCAGCGCGCTCTGCGGACGCTCGCCGGCGCCGGGCGGGAGAAGGAGCGCGTGCGCCTCCCACGGAGGCGCGAGGTAGTAGCCGCGCACGCGCGCGGCGAGCGCCATCCGCTCGGCCGTGATCGCCGGAGCCCCCTCGACCGGCGCCTCGAGCGGCCGCACGGCCTCGGGGTCGTAGCCGGGCGTGTCGAACGGCCCCTCGACGACGACCCCCTGCAGCGTGCGCTGCCCGAACGGGACGTGCACGATCTCACCGGGCTCGACGGCGCGGCCTGGCGGGACGGAGTACGAGAACGTGAGGAACGTCGGCCGGCCCGCGTTGACGGCGACCTTCACGTAGCGGACGCGCGCGGATCCGCTCACCGCGGTCATGAGACGATCATACGGGGACGGGGGCGCCGCCCCGGCGGGCGGCGTGCGCTACTCGGTCGGCGTGACCCGCCGCGCCTCTTTCACGCGCGCCGCACGACCCGTGCGGCCGCGCAGGTAGTAGAGGCGCGCGCGCCGCGTGCGGCCGCGTCGCGTCACGGTCACGCTCTCCACGCGCGGGCTGCTGAGCGGGAACGTCCGCTCGACCCCGACGCCCGAGGCGATGCGGCGCACGGTGAAGTTGCCGGCGGCGCCGCCCTTCACACGGATCACCACGCCCTCGAACGGCTGGAGCCGCTCGCGGTCGCCCTCGACGACGCGGACGAGCACGCGCACGGTGTCGCCCGGGCCGAACTGCGGCAGCTCGGGGTTCGCCGGCGGGGCGAGTTCGCGCAGATCGATGCTCATGGCGGTCCCCGGGAATGCGTCGCGCGGGTGTGGTGTCGTGAAGGGCCGGTTCAGTCTAGACGCGGCCCTTGGCTAGCGTCGAGCGCCTGCTCGCGCAGCCACGCCCGCTCCTCGTCGGTGATCTCTGCGCCCTCGAGCAGGTCGGGCCGCCGCTGCAGCGTCCGCCGCAGCCGCTCGCGGCGGCGCCAGCGCGCGACCTCCCCGTGGTTCCCCGAGAGCAGCACGTCCGGCACCCGCCACCCCTGGAACTCCGCGGGCCGCGTGAACTGCGGGTACTCGAGCAGCCCGCCCTCGAACGACTCCTCCGCGAGCGATCCCTCGCCACCGAGCACCCCCGGCAGCCGCCGCGCCACGGCGTCGATGACGAGCATCGCCGGCAGCTCGCCGCCGGAGAGCACGACGTCCCCGACGCTCACCTCGAGGTCGACGGCGTGCTCCCGCACGCGCTCGTCCACGCCCTCGTAGCGCCCGCAGACGAGCAGCAGCCGCGGCAGCGCCGAGAGCTCGTCGACCAGCGCGCGATCGAGCCGGCGCCCCTGCGGGGTGAGCAGCACGACCGTCGCGCGCGGCTCGGCCCGCCCCTGGATC
This sequence comes from Chloroflexota bacterium, assembly GCA_016866055.1. Lineage (GTDB taxonomy): Bacteria > Chloroflexota > Dehalococcoidia > UBA2979 > UBA2979 > VGNK01. The sequence goes on from VGNK01000237.1 coordinate 1,577, forward strand.
GCGGCGATCGCCGCGAAGAGGGGCTCCGGCTTCATCACCATCCCGGGCCCGCCCCCGAACGGGTAGTCGTCGACGGTGCGGTGGCGATCCGTAGCCCAGTCGCGCAGGTCGTGCAGGACGACCTCCACGCGCCCGGCCTCCCGCGCGCGGCGGAGGATCGACTCATCGAGCGGACCAGCGAACATCCCGGGGAAGATCGTGAGGACGTCGAAGCGCACGGCGCGCCGCCCTCCGGCGCCGCTCACTCCGCGAGCCGGCGGTGGGCGGCGGCCACCTCCGCGCCGCCCTCGCGCAGCGTCGCGCAGGCGTGGTCGAGCACCGGGAGCAGCGTGCGCAGGTTCTCGCGGGCGCCGCGCTCCGAGCCGGGGAGGTTCACGATCAGCGTGCGCCCGCGCACCCCGACGACGCCGCGCGAGAGCATCGCCATCGGCGTCGAGGCGAGCCCGGCGGCGCGCATCGCCTCCTCCATCCCCGGCACCCGGTAGTCGATCACCGCGAGCGTCGCCTCCGGCGTGCGGTCGCGCGGGGCGAGCCCGGTCCCGCCCGTGGTCACGGCCAGCGCGAGGTCGCGCTCCGCCCAATCGCGCAGCCGCGCGGCGATCGCATCGGCCTCGTCGGGCAGCACGGCGGTCTCCGCGACCTCGAAGCCCGCTTCCCGCAGCAGCCCGGCGACGGCGGGCCCGGCGGTGTCGACGCGCTCGCCGCGTGAGCCGAGGTCGCTGACGGTGAGCACGGCGGCGCGGTGGGGCACAGGGGGTCTCCTCGCGGGCTCGGCGCGCGGATCGTAGCGCGAGCGCCGCCGGGCCGCCCCCGCGCGCCACCACGCACGCATGTTCTATTGGCAGGCCGATCCCGGAGTGGTAGATTCGGCAAGCGTTGTGGGGAGAAATGGGTGACAAGCCCAACTTCCTGCATTCGAAGGGGCCAGAGTCGGTGTTCTTCTATGGCACCTTCGAACACTCCGTCGACGAGCGCGGGCGTGTAGCTATCCCCGCCCGCTACCGTCACGCGTTCGTCGACGGTGGTGTGCTTCGCTCCGGCCCCGAGGGGTGCGTGGAGATGTACACGCAGACGGGGTTCGAGCAGGAGATCCAGCGGCGGCTGGGCACCGAGGACGACACGCGCCGGGTACGCGGGCGCCGCACGCGGCGCGGCTTCCTGCACGGCGCGTTCACGGTCGACCTGGACCGGCAGGGTCGCGTGCTGATCCCGCAGCCGTTACGTCAAGAAGGCGCGCTCGACGGGCGCGCGGTCGTGGTGGGTTGTGGGGAGTACCTGGAGTTGTGGAGCCCCGAGCGGTGGCAGCAGGAGCTCGCGCGGGTCGAGGCCGAGGGCGGCGAGCCGGAGGGGGCGCCGGCGTGACGCGTGGCGACGCGGGCGCGGCGACGTTCGAGGGCGCCCACGAGCCCGTGATGGTCGCGGAGGTCGTCGAGGACCTGGCGGTGCGGCCCGGCGGGCGCTACGTCGACGCGACGGTGGGGCTCGGCGGGCACGCCGCCTCGATCCTGGGTGCCGCTCAGCCCGGGGGTCGCCTCCTGGGGATCGACCGCGATCCCCAGGCAATCGCTATAGCACGTGAGCGGTTATCGGAGTACGGTGAGGCCGTCATCCTCGCTCGCGGGAACTTCGCGGAGGTCGCGCGCATCTGTGAGGAGCACGACTTCGCCCCGGTGGACGGGATCCTCTTCGACCTCGGGGTGTCGTCGCTGCAGCTGGAGCAGCCCGGCCGCGGGTTCTCGTTCCTGCGTGACGAGCCGCTCGACATGCGCATGGACCCGGACGCACCGGTGACGGCGGCCGTCGTGGTGAACGGCTACGACGAGCGCCAGCTGGGGGCGCTGATCTGGGAGTTCGGGGAGGAGCGCCGGAGCCGGGCCATCGCTCGCGCGATCGTGGCGCGGCGGCCGTTGCGCACGACCGGGGATCTCGTCAACGCCATCGAGCAGGCCGTGGGACGCGGCCGGGGACGTGAGAGGATTCACCCCGCCACTCGCACGTTCCAGGCGCTGCGTATCGTGGTGAACCAGGAGCTTGAGCACCTGAGCACCGCGCTCACTGCGGCCCACGGCCTGCTCGACGGCGTTGGCTCTCGCCTGGTGGTGATCTCCTTCCACTCGCTGGAGGACCGGGCGGTGAAGGCATACATCCGCCTCCACGAGCGGGACTGCGTCTGCCCGCCGCGGCAGCCGATCTGCACGTGCGACCATCGCGCGACGCTGCGCGCGGTGCGCCGTGCGGCGCGACGGCCGAGCGCGGAGGAGACGGCGCGCAACCCGCGC
>VGNK01000238.1 GCA_016866055.1 Chloroflexota bacterium
GGCGGCCGCGGGGGCGGCGACGGCGGTGCGCGGCGAGCGACGGACGTCGGCGGGCTGAGCCGGCCGCCGCGGGCGCGCTCGCCCTCGGGCCGGCGCCTGCTAGATTGACCGCTCACCCGGGCGCGAGCGGAACGGACAACGCGTGGCGAAGCTCGCACGCACGGGCGCGCCCAGGCCGCCAGCCGCCCCGGCGGGCGCGCCGCCGGCCGTCCCCCGCCCGCTCACGCCGCCCGCGACGGCCTTCGCGCTCCTGCTCAACGCGCTCTGGGGCGGCAACGCCGTCGCGATCAAGACGGGGCTGCAGGACGCCCCGCCGCTGCGGCTCGCGTGGATGCGCTTCGTCGCGGGCGGCGTCGTCACACTCGCCTGGGCGCTCTCCACGCGCCAGCCGCTGCGCCCGACGCGCTCCGAGTGGCGGCCGCTCGGCGGGCTCGCGCTCCTCTTCGTCACGCAGATCGCGTTCATGAACATTGGGCAGGACCACACCACCGCGACGCACGCCGTCGTGCTCAACACGACGTTTCCGCTCTGGACCGGCGTGATCGCGCACTTCTTCGTGCCGGGCGACCGGCTCTCGCCGCTGCGCACGCTCGGCACGCTCGTCGCGTACGGCGGCGTGGTCGCGCTCTTCGCGCAGAGCCTCGCCGGCGGCGGGCAGCTCACCGGCGACCTGCTCATGCTCGGCTCGGCCGCGCTGCTGGGCGCGCGGCAGGTCTACCTCGCGCTCGCCTCGCAGGGCGTGTCGATCCCGAAACTGCTGCTCACGCAGACGGTCGTCGGCATCGGCGCGTTCCTCGCGGCCGGGCTCGTGCTCGAGTCGGACCCGTGGCTGGTGACGGACCGGCTCGTGCTCTCGGTGCTCTACCAGGGGGTGGTGATCGCGGGCTTCGGCTTCATCGGCAACACCTGGCTGCTCAAGCACTACCTGCCATCGGGCGTGACGGCGCTCTCGCTCACGACGCCGGTGTGGGGCGTGATCCTCTCGCACCTCGTGCTCGGCGAGGCGTTTTCGCCGACACTCTTCCTCGGGCTCGCGCTCGTGGTCGCGGGCTCGGCGCTCGCGCAGTGGAGCCAGCGGCGGGCGCGCGCGTAGCGGCGCGGGACGTCGCAGCCGGCGCTACCCCACGCCGGGTCCGGGGTGGGGTAGCGCCGAGCTCGTTCGGGTGCTCGACGTGATGAGGCCAGCCCTCCCGTCACGTACCGCGGGGAGCTCCTGGAGCGCCGGCTCGCGATGGTCGAGGCGCTGATCCCCGGGCTCCCCCCGGCTCCCCCGCGCGCGCTCGCGATCCGCGACGAGACGGTGGGGATGTCCGGCGACCTCGCCGCCGCCGAGGAGGCGTTCGCGGCGTCGCTGGCGATCGCCGAGACGGTCGGTCGGCGACCGCCGGCTCGAGCTCGCGCCCGCGGCGCCCGCGTGACCGTGCACTCCTTCCACTGGCGCACCCGGCTCGACGAGTGCGAGGCGGTCGATCGCCTTGCGCGTGCGCTCGACGACCCGATCGCGGGGATGCAGGCGCGCTGGGTCGCCGCGGTGCAGCACCTGGAGGACGGCGGTCGCGGCGGCCGCCGCCGCGCCGCCTCGCATCTGGCCGAGTATGCGTGGTAGGCCCGCTCGGATTCGAACCGAAGACCGATGGATTAAAAGTCCACTGCTCTACCGCTGAGCTACGGGCCCGACGGCAGTATTTCAGGATCGCGTGGGCCGGGGAAGCCGACCGGCGCGCGGCTCCGGCGCCGCGTCGCGCGGGCTCAGTCGCAGCGCATCACCAGCGGGTGGCTGACGGGGATGCCGCCGGCGAAGTGCGCGTGCCAGACCGCGTTCACGATCGCGGGCGCCGCCGGGATGAACACGATGAAGACCCCGTCCACCGCGGCGAAGAACGCCTGCACGACCCTCGCGCAGCCGGCGGTCGTGGCCGCCGCCTCGAGCTCCTCGCTCGTGCCGCCGCTGAACGCGACGAGCCCGAAGCCCTTCGTGGGCACCTTGCCGAGCGTGAAGCGCGCGGGCTCCTTCGGCGGCGGGCCCGCGTCGAAGGAGACGTCGCGTTGCTGCCGCCGCTCAGGCCATCGACGTCGCTCACCGTGACCGGGACCGTGCCCTTGCCGCCGGCGGGCACGGGCTCGGTCAGCGTCTGCGCGTTCACGAGGATCACGTTGGTCGCCTTCGCGTCGCCGAAGCGCACCGTCGTCCCCTCGCCGAAGCCGGTGCCGGTGATCGTCACGAGCGTGGTCGCGCTCGGCGCGCCCGCGTCGGGCGAGATGGCGTCCACGCGCGGCGCCTGCACGTACGTCACCGCGGAGGCGAGCGTGCCGAACTGCAGGGCGAGGTTCGTCACGACGATCGCGAGCGTCCCGGCCGCGCCCGCGGGCGCCACCGCCTTGATCTGGGAGGCGCTGACCACCTCGACCTCGGTCGCCTCGACGCCGCCAACGGTCACCGTGGCTCCCGCCTCGAACCCGGTGCCCGCCATCGTCGGCTTCGCGCCGCCGGCGGTCGTGACCTTCGACGGCGTCGCAGAGGTCACCGTGGGCGCGGCGGCGTACTTGGACGCGCTCGAGAGCGTCGAGGTGTCGTTGTCGGGGTTCGTCAACGTCACGCCGACGGAGCCGGTGCCCGCCGACGCGACCGCGCTCAGCGAGGTCGCGCTCTCGAACGTCACGCCGGTGGCGGCGGTGCTGCCGAACCTCCTCGTCGCGCCCGCGACGAACCCGGTGCCGGTGATCGCGACGGTGGTGCCGCCCGCGAGCGGTCCGCGTGCCGGGTCGACCGCGGTCACCTTCGGCGGCGGCGTGTTCACGTAGGCGTACGCGGCGGCGAGCGTCCCCGGCTGCGAGTCGGGGTTCGTGACGGTGACCGCGACGGTCGTGCCCGGGCCCCGGCGGGGGCGGTGGCGGTGATCGAGGTCGCGCTCACGAACGTCACGTTCGTCGCCGCGGCGCCGCCGAAGCGCACGGTCGCGCCCTGCGCGAAGCCGCCGCCGGTGATCGTGACCGCCGTGGTGCCGGCGTGCGTGCCGGAGGCCGGCGAGAGCGCGGTCACCGTCGGCGGTGCCGCGACCGTGCAGGTGAAGGCGGCGACGAGCGTGGCGGCTTGGGTGTCGGCGTTCGTGACGGTGACGCCCTGCGTGCCGGCGGTGCCGGCAGGTGTGAGGGCGGTCGCCTGCGTCGGCGAGAGCACGACGACCGAGGTCGCGGCGTCGGCGCCGACGCTCACGGTCATCCCGCTCGCGAAGGCGGTGCCCGTGAGCGCGATCGAGGTGCGGCCGTTCGTGCTGCCCGTGGCCGGCGTGACCGCGGTGAGCGTCGGGGGGTTGCCGAGGTAGGTGAAGGCGTTGGTGAGCGTCGCCGACTGCCCGTTGGGGTTCGTGACGGTGATGACGGGCCCGTCGGGGGAGCCCGCTGGGGTCGTCGCGGTGATCTGCGTGGCGGAGACGACCGTGACGCCGGTGGCAGCGACGGCGTCGAACGTGACGGTCGCGCCGGCGATGAAGCCGGTGCCGGTCAGGGTGATCGCGGTGCCGACGCCGAAGACGCCGATCGCGTGCGTGACCGAGGCGAGCGTGGTCGCGCCGGCGGCCCCCGCCGGCTGCGCCGCGGCCGCGACGAACGCGAAGGCGACGGCGCACGCGATGGCGCGCAGGCCGGCGGGCAGCCGGCCGGCGCAGCGCGCGCGGCGGGCGAGGCGCCCCACGGGCGCGAAGGGGCTCACGGGATCGATGCTAGGAACGGCTCCCGGCGGAGGCATCGGGAGAACCCCCCGGGCGGGGACGCGGGAGGCCCATCCCGGGCGACCGGGGGCGGGAGGGGGGCACGCCGGGGCGCTCGCCGGGGCGGG
>VGNK01000239.1 GCA_016866055.1 Chloroflexota bacterium
ACGGAACGCGTGGAGCGCCGGGCGGAGCCCCGGCTCGAGCCCGACGGCGAAGTGCTCGGGCGCCGCGCGGGAGATCCGCGCCGGCACGTGCCCGCCCGCCGCGGCGCCTCGGTCCGCCCCCCACAGCAGGCGCAGGAACGCGCTGTAGCCGTCCGAGCAGGCGATACCCCGGCGCGAGCCGACGCCGCGCCCGAGGTGCGGGAAGCAGCCGTAGACCTGCGCGGAAGCGGGCGGGCGGCGCTCGACGAGATCGAGGCGGACGCCCTTCGGCGGAGGCCCCCTCGTCCACGTGCGCGGAGCTGTAGGTCGGTTGCAGCGCAACGATCAGGTCGGCCTCGCGCGCGGCCGCGCTCTCGTCGTCGGCGAGCGTCTCCCAGCGCACCGCGCGTGCGCAGGTCGCCGGCCTTGCCGACGTAGAGGAGCTCGCTTCGGCGCCCCAGGAAGACGTAGACGCCGGGGCGCCCGGCGCGGCGGCTGCCGCCTCCGCGAGCGCGGGCGCCCGGGGCGCGCGCCGTCGCAGGCAATGCGCACCCCCACCGCGCCCGCACCGGGCGCGTGACCGCGGCAGCGATCCTAGCGGCGCCGCACGCACGGCCTGCGCCGGCCGCACGCGTGCACTACGCTCCGCACCCGCGGGAGCGGGCGACGGGAGGACGGGTCGATGTCCGAGCAGGTCGTGAAGCCGCGCATCCGCGGGTTCATCTCGCTGACCGCCCATCCCGACGGCTGCGCCGCGAACGTGCGCGAGCAGGTCGCGGCGATCGACGCCGCGGGGCTCACCGCCAGCGGCGGCACCGCGCTCGTGCTCGGCTCCTCGACCGGCTACGGACTCGCGAGCGTGCTCGTCGCCGCCTTCGGGCTGCGCGCGAAGACGCTCGGGGTCTGCTTCGAGCGGCCGCCTGAGGACGACAAGCCCGCGAGCGCCGGGTGGTACAACCTCGCCGAGGCGCGCCGGCTCGCGAGCGAGCGCGGCCTCACCTTCGAGACGGTGAACGGCGACGCCTTCTCCTCCGAAGTGAAGGAGGGCGTGATCGCGCGCCTGCGCGCGGGCCTCGGACCCGCGGACCTCGTCGTCTACTCGATCGCGGCGCCGCGCCGCCGGGGGGACGACGGCACGATCTGGAACAGCGTGCTGAAGCCGATCGGCCGCCCCTACACCGGGCTCGGCTTCGACCTCCGCAACGAGCGCGTGGTCGACTCGAACATCGAGCCCGCATCGCCGGAGGAGATCGCCACGACCGTGAAGGTGATGGGCGGCGAGGACTGGACCGCGTGGGTCGAGGCACTGCACGCGGCGGGCCTGCTCGCGCCGGGCTGCCGCACGGTCGCCTACTCCTACATCGGCCCCGAGTTCACGGCCGCGATCTACCGCCGCGGCACGATCGGACGCGCGAAGGAGCACCTCGAGACGACCGCGCACCAGCTCGATCGCCGCCTCCAGGAGGCGGTCGGCGGGCACGCGTGGGTGAGCATCAACACCGGGGTCGTCACGCAGGCCTCGGCGGCGATCCCGGCAGTGCCGCTCTACATGAGCATCCTCTTCAAGGTGCTCAAGGAACGCGGGCTCTACGAAACCGCCGTCGACCAGATCGTGCGTCTCGTGCGCGACCACGTCGGGCCGGGGGTCGAGCCGCGGCTCGACCCGGAGCGGCGCATCCGGCTCGACGACCGCGAGATGCGGCCGGAGATCCAGCAGGCGATCACCGAGCTCTGGCTGCGCGCGCGCAACGAGAACCTCGCGGAGACGACCGACTACGCCGGGTACAAGCGCGACTTCGAGCGGCTCTTCGGCTTCGGGGTCGACGGCGTCGACTACGACGCGCCGACTGAGATCGACCGGTCGCTCGGCTGATCCGTGCGGCGCGGCGCGCGCTCGCGCTACGACCGCTCCGTGGCCACGCCCGCCCCCGCCTCCGCGCCGTCCTCCGCGTCCGGGGGCGCGCCCTCGTCGGCAGGGACCAGGAGGTCGTGCAGCGCGACGAGCCCGTTCGTCTCGAGCAGCCGCCGCCGGATCGCCGCGAGCGTCTCCTCGGCGAGCCCCTCGAGCGCGGCCACCGCCGCAACGAAGAGCCAGCGCGAGGTGACGAGCGCGTAGCCGGTCGCCTCCGCGGCGACCCGCAGCGACTCGTCGATCTCGCGCGTGCGCTCGGCGGGCGGGTCGAGCCGGCGGCCGTTCGCGACGACGAGCCCGCGCGCGGCCTGCGCGCGCAGCCGGTAGATCTCGTCGAGCCGCCGCCGCAGCCGGTAGTGCGCGGCCATGTCGACCGCGTCCTCGGCGCCGGCGGCCACGACGTGCAGCTGGCCCTCGGGCGAGGTGAGGATCGGCTCGTCCTCCGCGGTCTGCTCGTGCTCGAAGCCGAGGAGTTCCGCGCAGCGCAGCACGGCCGGCATCAGCCGGTACTCCGCGCCCTCCCACAGCACGTCACGCAGCCCGGCGCGCTCGCCCGCCGCCTCGAGCGCGGCCGCCTCCTCGCCCTCGGCGCGCTCGCGGGCCAGTCGCGCGCGGTCGGCGGCCACCTCGAGCGCGTCGAGCCCCGGCACCGCGGTGTCGATCACCCAGCGCGGACGGTCGGCGTCGGGACGGCGGTGCATCTCGCGCATCACCTCGACCATCGCCTGGCCCTCCGGCGCGGCGAGCCAGCTCGCGCCGGACTCGCGCGGCGTCGGCAGGAACACGACGCGGCCGTTGAGCACGCGGAACTCCACGCCGACCGGCGCGCCGCCGGCGGAGCGCGCGATCACGTGCGCGTGGCTCGCGAACCCTGGCGCGCGGTCGTTCAGGTAGGCGCGGTAGAGCACGTCCTGCCGCAGCAGGTCGATGATGCGCACGAAGGGATGCCCGTGCTCCTCGATCGCGACCGCGACGCCCTCGCTGCCGCGCACCGTGACCGCGTCCCACGCCATCCCCGGCGGCGCCGGGAGCCAGAAGTAGCGGTCGATGCCGTGGAAGCCGGGGACCCCGGTGAAGAGCGCGTACGGGTGCGCGAACACGGCGACCACCGCGCCGCGCTCCAGCGCGCGCACGAACTCCTCGCGGCGGCGGCGCAGCACCTCGGCGATGCCGACCGCGCCGTCGAGCGACTCCCCGCCGACGACCGCGAGGTCGGCGAACGTGTGGAACTCCTGCTCCGCGCGCGACGCCGCGCGAATGGAGTCGAAGACGCCGCCGGCGTCGACGACGATCGCGTCGTAGTCGAACACCGCCGGGGCGTTGAAGATCGAGTGGTTGTCGATCAGCGGGTGCTGCATGCGGTGGCTGATCGAGAGCACGCGCACAGGCGGTCCTCCGGTGATCTGGCGGCCGTCGGGTAAGAGGCTACCGGGTTCTCCGGCGGGGCGCGACGCTCGGGGGCGCGACGGTTGCGCGCAGCTCGACGTGGAGCCCGCGCTCGTAGGCGAGCACGACGAGCGAGCCGTGCGCGACGGGGTTGCAGCGCTCCATCGCCTCGACGGCCGCGCGCAGCGCCTCCCGGATCGCGCCGGGGGAAGCGAGGTCGACGCGCGCGCTCCAGCGCGGCGGGGCGAGCAGGCGTCGCGCGTGCGCGCGCGGCAGGACGTGCGCGCGCAGCTGCCGCACCTGCTGCCGGCCGTCGGTGTTGATGCTGAGGACGCGCGCCTCGCCCGGTGCGACGCGCGCGACCGGCTCGCGCGGGACGATCACGAGGTGCCCCGGCGCCTCCGGCGCGGGGTGATGGAAGGCGAGCGCGTGCGGGGTCGCGACGACGGCTTCGACCGGGAGCGCCCAGGGCGCGCGCGCAGAGCAGCGCGGCGAGCCTACCGCCGGGGCGTGTGTCGGCTACGCGCAGCGCG
>VGNK01000240.1 GCA_016866055.1 Chloroflexota bacterium
CCTACCTCGACGCCGTGGTCGAAGCCGAAGCCCTCGGCTTCACCGGCGTCTACCTCGTCGAGCACCACTTCACCGGGCGCGGCCAGCCGTCGGCCTCGCCCGACCTCGCCGTGACCGCCGACTGGGGGAACAGCCGCCTCTTCTGGAACGAGCGCGGCCGCTTCGTCGACGGCACGAAGGCGGCCGGCGTCGGCGGCGACGAGAACGGGATGGGCTCCGCCGTCGGCGACTTCGACGGCGACGGGCGGCTCGACTGGTTCGTCACCTCGATCTTCGCCACGGGCGAGCGTTGCGCGGACTGCCCGTGGGGGATGAGCGGCAACCGCCTCTACCGCAACGAGGGCGGCCGCCGCTTCTCGGACGCGACCGACGCGATGCGCGTGCGCGACGGCGACTTCGGATGGGGCGCGGCGCTCTTCGACTGCGACAACGACGGCGACCTCGACATCGTCATGACGAACGGGCTCGACATGCGCTTCGGCCCCGGCGACGTGAGCGAGCTCGCGGAGCGGCACCTGCTCCGCTTCCGCAGCGACCGCATGCGGTTCTGGCGGAATGACGGCAGCGTCATGACCGAGATCGCGGAGTCGCTGGGGATCACCGACCGCGGCTCCGGCAAGGGGCTGCTCGTCTTCGACTACGACAACGACGGCGACCTCGACCTCTTCGTCGTCAATCACGGCGGCGAGCCGAAGCTCTACCGCAACGACGGCGGCAACGCCAACGGCTGGCTGCGGGTGCGGCTCGAGAGCAAGGACGCCGGCCGCGTGGGGGTGGGCGCGAAGGTCACGGTGCGCGTGACGAAGGACGGGCCGGTGCAGGTGCGCGAGATCCACGCCGGCGGCGAATTCCTCGGCCAGTCCGAGGCCGTCGCGCACTTCGGGCTCGGGCCGGGGAAGGGCCGGGTGGCGGAGGTGCGCGTGCGCTGGCCGACGACGGGGACGGAGCAGGTGCTCCGCAACGTCGAGCGCAGCCGCGTCCTCGTCGTCCGCGAGTAGCGCCGGCCCCGGCGCGTACCACGCGCCCCGCGGTGGAGCGGGCAAATGTTGAGCGCGATCACCGACCGCGGGCTCGTGCGCACGTCGAACCAGGACGCGGCGGCCGCGGTGCCGCTCACAGGCGGCGCCGCGCTGCTCGTCGTCGCGGACGGCGTGGGCGGCCACCCTGGCGGCGAGGTGGCGTCGGCGCTCGCGGTCGAAGCCGTGCTGGCGCGTTTCGCGTCCCCCGATGGCCCGCCGCCCGATCCCCCGGAGCGCGCGCTGCGCGACGCATTCGCGCTCGCGCAGCGGCGGATCCGCGATCGCCAGGACGGCCGGCTCGCCTGGATGAGCACGACGCTCGTCGCCGCGCTCGTGCGCGGTGACGCGGCGTGGGTCGCGAACGTCGGCGACAGCCGCGGCTACCTGCACGGGCGGGACGGGCTGCGGCAGGTCACGCTCGACCACTCGTGGGTGGAGGAGCAGATCCGAGCGGGCCGCCTCGCGCACGACGACCCGCGCGTCGCCGCGCACCGCAACCTCATCACCCGCAGCGTCGGCGGCGACGAGGCCCTCGACGTCGACGTCTTCGGTCCGCTCGCGATCGTACCGGGCGACGCGCTCCTCCTCTGCTCCGACGGGCTGCACGGGATGGTGCCCGACGCCGAGGTCGACGAGCTGCTGCGCGGCGGGGGGGAGCGCGTGACGGAGCGTCTCGTTGCCCGCGCGCTCGCGCACGGCGGCGCCGACAACGTCGCGGTGGCGCTCTACGTCCCCCCGCCGCGCGGCGGCTAGCCCCGGCGCGGTCGCTTCAGGTCGCTGCTGTCGACGATGATCGTGATGGGTCCGTCGTTCACGGCGTCGACGAGCATGTGGGCGCCGAAGCGCCCCCTCTCCACGCGCAGCCCGCGCTCGCGCAGCGCGCCCGCGAGGCGCTCGAGCAGGGGCTCGGCGACCTCCGGTCGCGCCGCGCCGACGAACGAGGGGCGCCGGCCTTTCCGCGTGTCGGCGTAGAGCGTGAACTGCGGGATCAGCAAGAGCGCCCCGCCCGCCTCGATCACGGAGCGGTTCATCTGCCCGGCGTCGTCCGCGAGGATGCGGATCTCCGCGAGCTTGCGCGCGATCCACTCGACCTCCGCGTCTCCGTCGTCGGGCGCGGCGGCCACATAGGCGAGCAGGCCGTGTTGGATTGCGCCGATGGTCCCGCCGTCGACGGCGACCGCGGCTCGGCTCACCCGCTGCACCACCGCGCGCACGGAGCGGGAGCTCGCGCTACTCGGCCGCGGGCTCGCTCGTCTTCGAGAGCGTCTCGGACACCTCGCGGCGCTTCTCGGACTTCTTCGCGGACGCCTTCGACGGGGCCTTGCCGTTGCCGTCGCTCGCGGCGGCGGCGTCGCTCGAGTCGTCGCTGGCGGTCGGGGATGAGCGCACCCGCGAGGAACCCCGGGAGTCCGTCGAGTACCAGCCCGAGCCCTTGAACATGATCGGGCGGGCGTGGAGCACGCGGCGGGCGGGCTTGCCGCACTTCTGGCACGGCTGCTCGGCGGGCGAGCCGAACGGTTCCCGGACCTCGTACTGGTGTCCTGACTCGCAGCGGTAATCGTAGAGAGGCACGCGCGCTTCCTCTGGGCCCCGTCGCCCATCGACGGGTCGAGCCGGGTGTAGAAGGCGCAGGTGAACACCTGCGGGTGGATAAGCCAGTGTAGGCAGCATGGCTCATAACAACAACGGAGCCTCGCCGGCCGGCGCCGCGGCGTTTGCGGCGTGGTGGGGCGGGGTCTCCCCCCGGCGGCCACCCCGGCGCCGGCGGAGCCGCGCACCGAGTGTGTTCCCCGGTCGGGGACCGCCGGGGGACGCCGTCGCTGGCCCGTGGGGAGAGGCCGCGCCTATACTTTCCGCGCATCGAGAACCGAGAGGCCAGCGCCTGGCCCCGCCGCCCGCGGGGCCAAATCTATGCGCCGGCAGCACTGAAGGAGGCAGCAGATGGCCGCAGGCGTCACCATGCGGCAGATGCTGGAGGCCGGGGTCCACTTCGGCCACCAGACGCGCCGCTGGAACCCCCGGATGCGCCAGTTCATCTTCACCGAGCGCAACGGGATCCACATCCTCGACCTCGCGCAGACCGTGCACCGGCTCGACTTCGCCGTCGACACCGTGCGCGAGGTCGTCTCCAGCGGGGAGCAGGTGCTCCTCGTGGGGACGAAGAAGCAGGCCCAGGTGATCATCCAGCGCGAGGCCGAGCGCTGCGGGATGCCGTACGTGAACACGCGCTGGCTGGGCGGCTCGCTCACGAACTTCACCACGATCGCGCGCCGCATCGAGTACTACAAGCAGCTCGAGCGCCGCTTCGGGGTCGCCGCGGGCAGCGCGGAGGCGGCGGTCGACGCGATCGCCGCGGACACGAGCCTCACGAAGCGCGAGCGGCTGGGGCTGCAGAAGGAGTTCGAGCGGCTGAGCCGCTCGTTCCACGGGATGCGCACGCTCACCCGGCTGCCCGGGCTCCTCTTCATCATCGACCCCACGATCGAGGAGATCGCCGTCCACGAGGCGAACCGCATGGGGATCCCGATCGTGGCGATGTGCGACACGAACGCGAACCCGGACGTGATCCAGTTCCCGATCCCGTCGAACGACGACGCGATCCGCGCGATCCAGCTGATCACCGGGCGCGTGGCCGACGCGGTGCTCGAGGGCATCGCGGTGGGCGAGGTGGAGCAGCAGTTCGACGCGGCGACGGCGGGGGACGCCCAGGGTGTGCCCGCCGGCGCCGAGGCGTCCGGGAACGACCAGGCGCGGCAGCGCCGCGGAGGCCGCGGCGGGCGCGGGC
>VGNK01000241.1 GCA_016866055.1 Chloroflexota bacterium
AGTCGGCGCGCGCCGAGGAGCACGCCGGGGCGCCGGGCGCCGCCCCGGCCGCTCCCACCTCGCCGCCGCCCGCCGCCGAGCAGCGCTCGAGCGGAGCGCCGCCCGGGTGAGCGAGGAGCGATTGCTCGCGCTGATCGCCGCCGACGAGATCGCCTACTGGCGGCTGCTCGGCATCGAGGTGCTGCACGCGGAGGACGGGCTCGTCCGCCTGCGCCTGCCGATGCGCCCCGAGCTCGGCACCCGGCGCGCCGACGTCATGCACGGCGGGGCGATCGGCTCCCTCGTCGACGCCGCCGCCGGCGCGGTGACCGCGACGGCGCGCCGCCCCGACGACGAGAGCTGGGCCGGGCAGGCCACCACGGACCTCAACGTGACGTTCCTCAACGCCGCGACGACCGCCGTCGTCGCCGAGGGGCGGGTGCTGCGCGGGAGCCGCTCGCTCGTCTTCGTCGGCGTGGAGGTACGCGACGAGGCGGGCGCGCTGATCGCCGTCGGCCGCGCGACCTACACGATCATCCGGCGGCCCTGAGGGAGACGGCGCGCGCGGTTCGCGGTTAGGCGTCGGCCCCCGCGATCGCCTCAACCTCGATCTCCACGCGGTGCACGGGCAGCATCAGGCGCGCCACCTGCACCATCGTCATCGCGGGACGCGCCGCGCCGAGCGCCTCGCGGACCGCGGCGGCGACGCCCTCCCACGCCTCGATGTCGGTGACGTAGATGCGCGCCGCAACGACCTCCGCGGGCTCCGCGCCCGCCTCGCGCAGCGCAGCCGCGATCGTAGCCATCGCGACCCGAGTCTGATCCGCGACGTCCTCCGGGACGCTGCCGTCGGACCTGGTGCCGGTGGTGCCGCTGACCCACACGCGGTCCCCCACGCGCACGGCGCGCGAGTAGCCGACGCGCTCCTCCCACGGCCCCCCGGACGAGACGCGCCGGCGCGGGACCACGCGCGGTCAGCTGTCGATCTCGCGGTCGCCGTCGAAGAGCGCCGCCTGCAGCGCGGGCGTGCTGTTCGCGTCCAACCCGAGATGCTCGTATCCCGGGCGCGCGAGCACGCGTCCGCGCGGAGTGCGCTGGAGGAAGCCGATCTTCAGCAGGTACGGCTCGTAGACGTCCATGATCGTGTCGGGCTCCTCAGAGATCGCGGCGGCGAGCGTCTCGAGCCCCACGGGCCCGCCGCCGAAGCGCTCCGCGAGCGCGCTCATCAGCTCGCGGTCCATCTCGTCGAGGCCGAGCTCGTCGATCCGCAGCTGCGCGAGCGCGGCGCCCGCGACCTCGCGCGTGATCACGCCGTCGGCGCGCACCTCCGCGTAGTCCCGCACGCGCCGCAACAGCCGGTTCGCGACGCGCGCGGTGCCCCGCGAGCGCCGCGCGATCTCGGTGACCCCGCCCTCGTCGATGCGGCAGCGCAGCACCGCCGCCGAGCGGCGCACGATCTGCGCGAGCGCCTGCTCGTCGTAGAACTCGAGGCGGTACGCCGCGCCGAAGCGATCGCGCAGCGGCTGCGAGACGAGCGCGAAGCGCGTCGTCGCGCCGATCAGCGTGAAGCGGTGCAGCTTCAGCCGCACGTCGCGGGCCTTCGGGCCCTTGCCGAGGATGATGTCGACCGAGAAGTCCTCCATTGCCGGGTAGAGCACCTCCTCGACCGCGAGCGAGAGGCGGTGGATCTCGTCGATGAAGAGGACGTCGCCGGCCTGCAGGCTCGTGAGGAGCGAGGCGAGGTCGCCGGCGCGCTCGATCGCGGGGCCGGAGGTGATGCGAATCGAGACCCCCATCTCGGCGGCGACGATCATCGCGAGCGTCGTCTTGCCGAGGCCGGGCGGGCCGTGGAAGAGCAGGTGGTCGAGAGGCTCCTCGCGCTGGCGGGCGGCCTCGATCGCGATGCGAAGGCTCTCCTTGATCCGCTCCTGCCCGTAGTACTGCTCGAGCCGGCGGGGTCGGAGCGTCGACTCGACGCCGGCGTCCTCGTCGGTGATCGCCGGCGTGAGCGGGCCTACGCGCTCGGTCATTCGGGCCTCCTGACTACGCCACTATACAGAACTGGTGTTCGTGAGGCACACCGCCCCTCGGGGCCGTCCGGGGGCGGCCGCGTCGCGCCGCCGAGCGGTGGCGTTGTACCCTGCCGCGGCGCACCGGGGGCTCTCGGAGGAGGATGAGCGTGGCAACCGTCGAGACCGTGCTCGGGCCGGTGGACGAGGGGGAGCTCGGGTTCACGCTGAGCCACGAGCACGTGCTCGTCGGCATCGACGCGCGCATCTACCCCTGGCGGTACGACCTCGAGGCGACGAGGCGTCGCGCGGTGGCGGAGCTCCGCGAGGCGAAGCAGGGCGGCGTGGACAGCGTGATCGACCTCACCACGCCCGACCTCGGGCGTGACGTGAAGGCGATCGCGGCGATCGCCCGCGATGCGGGGGTGCACGTCGTGGTCGCGACGGGCATCTGGCGCAACCCGCCGCACTCGTTCTGGGCGCGCGAGCCCGACGAGATCGCCGAGATCTTCGTGCGGGAGATCGAGGTCGGCATCGACGACACGGCGGTCAAGGCCGGCGCGATCAAGGTGGCGAACGACGTGGAGGGGGTGACGGAGGTCGCCGAGCGCATCCTTCGCGGCGCCGCTCGCGCGTGCAAGCAGACCGGCTGCCCGATCAGCACGCACCACTGGGCGCCGCTCGAGGTCGGGCGGCGGCAGGTGGAGATCTTCCAGGACGAAGACGTGCCGATGGACCGCGTGTGCATCGGGCACAGCGCCGACGCGACCGACGTGCGCTACCTCGAAGATCTGCTGAACGCCGGCGTCTACCTGTCGATGGACCGCTACCCCGGCGGGGTGGGCGGCCGTCCGGACTGGCGCGCGCGCAACGAGACCGTGAAGGCGCTGATCGACCGCGGCTGGACGGAGCGGCTGATGCTCGGCCACGACTACGCCCCCGCCGCCGTGCGCGCGGGCGCGCCGGCGCCGGCATCGGGCGAGCGCACACGCTACCTCTTCGTCTCCGAGGTTGCGATCCCGGCGCTGCGCGAGGTCGGCGTGACCGAGGAGGCGATCCAGACGATGATGCGTGAGGTCCCGCGGCGCTTCCTCGTGGGAAGCCGCGGATAGCCACAGGGGACGAGCGGCCGGCGAGGCCGGCGCGTCGGGGAAGGCGCAGCGATGGCGAGGGTGAACGCCGACTACCGGGAGCGGAAGCGCATCGTCTTCGAGGCGCGCGGCCGCCACTTCACGAACGTACGCGAGCCCGCCGCCGACGGTGGGCCCGTCGGCTACAGCTCGACCGAGCTGCTCCTGATCGCCGTAGGCAACTGCACGCTGGGCGCGCTGCTGAACCACGAGTTGCTGCGCGAAGTCGACGTCGCGCGCGCCTCCGCGGTGCTCGAGGCGGAGATGGTCCCGAACCCCACGCGGATCGAGCGCATCGACGTCACGGTCGAGCTCGAGGTCGCCGACGCGGCCGTGCGCGCGCAGCGGGAGGCCGTGGAGGTCGCCGCGTGCGGCTGCCCGCTCTGCAACACGCTCGGTGACAAGGTGCAGGTGCGCGTGCGCCTGGCGGGGCCGCAACGCTCGCCCTCCGCGTAGCGCGCGCACCGCGTCGAGCGGGCGGGGCCCGACGGCGGGCGCCACGACCCCCGCCGGCGAGCCCCGCGACCCGCGCACACGGCATCGAAGGGCGGGGGGGGGGCGATGCTGAGAATAGAACGAATGTTCTCATCACGTCCAGCCCCACGACGCGCGCCGGGAGCCGTCGGGCGGGCCTCGCGGTGAACGCGCCCGCGCCGCCCTCGCGCTTCGCGCTGCGC
>VGNK01000242.1 GCA_016866055.1 Chloroflexota bacterium
GTGCCGTTCGCCGCGGGCGGCCGGCCCGAGGCCGTGCACTGGCTCCACCGCCTCACCGTGCTCGCCGCCGGCGCCGCGGTGGCGCTCGTCGTGCTCGCGGTCTGGCAGCTGCGCGAGCCCGCGCCCTGGCTGCGACGCGGCGCCCTCGCGCTGGGCGTGCTCTTCCTCGCGCAGGTGCTGAGCGGCGCGCTCAACATCTGGAGCGAGCTCTCGGAGGCCGCGCGCGTCCTCCACCTCGCGCTCGGCAGCGCGCTCTGGGCCGTCCTCGTCGTGATCGCCGTGGCCGGCCGCTACGGGTCGGCACCCTCGCCCGCCGACGCGCGCGCCCCCGCGCCCGCCGTGGGCGCGAGCCGCGCCCGTGCATAGCCAGGCGAAGCTCGGCGCCGCAGCCCAGCCGGGCCGCCCGCTCGCCGCGCTCGCGCGCGACTACGTCACGCTCACCAAGCCGTCGATCATCCTGCTGCTGCTCATCACCACGGTGCCCGCGATGGTCCTCGCGACCGGCGGGTGGCCGAGCAGCTGGCTCGTCGCCGCCACGCTGATCGGCGGCGTCCTCGCCGCCGGCGGCGCCGGCGCCGTGAACATGTACATCGACCGCGAGGTCGACGCGATCATGCGGCGCACGCGGTCGCGCCCCATCCCGCGCGGCTCCGTGGAGCCCCGCCACGCCCTCGTCTTCGGAGTCGCGATGGGTGCCGCCTCCGGCGTCTGGCTCGCGCTCACCGTGAACCTGATCTCGGCCACGCTCGCGGTGGGAGCATTCCTCTTCTACACGCTCGTCTACAGCGCCTACCTGAAGCGCACGACGGTGCACAACACGGTGCTCGGCGGCGCGGCCGGTGCGCTCCCACCCCTCATCGGCTGGACCGCCGCGACCGGCTCGGTCGGCCTCGAGGGCGTGCTGCTCTTCCTGATCGTCTTCTACTGGCAGCCGCCGCACTTCTGGGCGCTCGCGCTCGCGCTCGTCGACGACTACCGCGCGGCCGGCATCCCGATGCTCCCGGTCGTACGCGGCGAGCGCGAGACCAAGCGGCAGATCGTGCTGTACGCGATCCTCACCGCCGCGCTCTCGCTGATCTTCGGTGCGGTCGCGGGGCTCAACCTGCTCTACCTCGCGGTGGCGCTCGCGGGCGGCGTGGGCTTCGTGGCCTTCGCGGTGCGCGTCTACCGCGCCCCCGGCGTCACGGCGACCGGCGCGATGTTCCGCTACTCGACGAGCTACCTCGCCATGCTCTTCGCCTCGATGGTCGCGGACCGGCTGCTGCTCGGATAGCCACGCGCGGCGCCAGCGCGCACGCGCGAACGAGCTAGTCGACGACCTCGAGCAGCCGGAAGCTGATCGGGCCCGCCGGCGCCTGCACGACGATCTCCTCGCCGGCGGCGCGGTTGCGCACCGCGAGCCCGACCGGCGACTCGATCGAGATCTTCCCCTTCGCGGGGTCGACCTCCGTGGGGCTCACGAGCGTGAACGTCTGCTCGCGGTTGCGGTCGAGGTTGAGCAGCCGCACCGTCGAGCCGACGTTGGCGCGCCCGCGCTTGGAGTCGCGATCGATGATCACGGCGCGGCGCAGGCGCTGCTCGATGTCGCGGATGCGCGCCTCGAGGTGGGCCTGCTCGTCGCGCGCGGCGTCGAGCGGGGCGTTCTCGCGGAAGTCCTTGTCGGCGAGGGCGGCGCGGAGCTTCTCCGCGATCACGGGCCGCTCGCCCTTCAGCTTGTCGAGCTGACGCTCGAGCACCTGCAGGCCCTCGAGCGTCACGTGGTAGGCCTCGCCGCCGAGCTCCTCGGCCGCACCCTCGAGCCCTCGGGCGCCCCCGGCGTGCGCGCCGAGCTGCAGGAACGGGACGAGGTTCGCGTCGGTGAAGGCCATGCGCGAGCAGTAGGCCAGGAAGGCGCGCAGCGGCTCCAGGTGCGGGAGGTCGGCGGCGCTGTCTCCCTCGGCCTCGGCCTCGTGGTAGCGGGTCACGTCCTCCCCGCTGAGCTCGCCGATCGAGCGCGTCGACCCGAACCACGCGATGAACTGCTCGACCGCCGGGCGATCGTTCTTCGCCGTCTCCGGCTCGAGCGCGTTGATGAAGTGCGTGAGCGCCTCAACGGCGGTGGTCGGCTCCGCCATATCGCGCGGTCCTCCGTTGCGAGCAGCGATGCTGGATACGGAATGACGAGCGGCCGGCGGCCGTCCTGTTGCCCTACCGCATTGCCCAGCGCAGTCTAGGAGATCGCTGACAGTCACTGTCAAACACGCGACCGCATCCCCGCCGCGGCGACGGCGCGTGGAAGGAGCGTCCGGGATGGCCCTGCCGGTGCTCGCCGCCACCGCCGCCCGGCTCGGCGTCGCGCTCCCGGAGGGGGCGCTCGAGTATTTCGAGCGCTACCGCGAACTGCTGCTCGCGGAGAACGCGCGCGCGGGGCTCACTGCGATCACGCAGCCCGCGGCGATCGAGGCCCGCCACTTCGGCGAATCGCTCGCGCTGTTCGCGGTGCTGCGCGGGCTCGGGGCGCTCAGCCCGCGCGAGCCCGGCGGCGTGGTGCGGCTCGCCGATCTCGGGCCGGGCGGCGGCTTCCCCGGCGTGCCGATGGCGATCGTGGATCCGTCGATCGCGTTCACGCTGATCGAGGCGCACGGCCGGCGCGCGGCGTTCCTCGCGCGCGTGATCGACGAGCTTGCCGTCGCGCGCGCGACCGTCCACCACGCCCGCGCGGAGGACGTCGGCCGCGCGCCGGGGCTGCGCGGCGCCTTCGACGTGGTCGTCGCGCGCGCGCTCGCGCCGCTGGCGGTGCTCGTCGAGTACGCGCTGCCGCTGCTGCGCGAGGGCGGGCTGCTCGCAACGCCGAAGGGCAGCCGCGCGCGCGAGGAGCTGGAGGCCGCCGCCGGCGCGATCGCCGCGCTCGGTGGCACCGCCGAGGAGCCCCACCCCCTCCCCCTCCCCCCGGACGCTGCGCCGCAGGATGTGCTGCTCGTGCGGCGCACCGGTCCCGTCGACGAGCGCTATCCGCGGCGCGCCGGCGTCCCGGCCAGGCGGCCACTCGGCTAAGGTGCTTGCGCGGCTGCGCTGATGTAGGATCCGAACGGCTCCCCGGCTGGGAGGCGACCCCTGACCGCCACGCTGATCGACCTTCGCCACACCGCGCAGCATCTCCAGCGCCTGGCCCTGCTCGACGTCCGCGTCTTCGACGACGTGCGCGTCGACCGCGACGCGACCCTGCCCGCGGTCGGGGTGGCCGCTTGCTCCACGGTCCTGCTCGGGCTCGGCGGTTGGCTCTGGTGGGTGACGAGCGGCCTCGGCGACGCGCGCGCGGTGTTCCTGAAGAGCGTGATCATCGGCTCGACGTTCTCCTTGATGCTCTGGCTCGTCTGGCTGCTCATCGTCTACGTGCTGATGGAGCGGCTGGCGCGGACGCAGGTGCGCGTCGACGAGCTCGTGCGAGCGGCGGGCTTCGCCGCCGCCCCGCTCGGCCTCGGCGTGCTCATGGTCGTCCCGCCGATCTCGTTCGGGGTGGGGCTCGTCGCGGTCGGTGCGTGGCTGCTCTTCACGCAGTCGGCGATCGAGCGCGTCAGCGGGATCTCCGGCGGCGTCCCGATCCTCGCGAACGCCGCGGGCTTCGCGGCGTGGGCGGTGGGGATGGCGCTGCTCTCGAACGGCGCGCACCCGCTCGCGCCCGGCCCCTTCGTCGCCGAGGCGATCTGGGACGCGATCACGAGCCTCGACGTCGCGCGCGCCGCGGTCTCCGGCTCCTAGCGCCACGGGGCGCGCGGGCGCTACACCCCGCGCCGCGCCCGCCGCCTGC
>VGNK01000243.1 GCA_016866055.1 Chloroflexota bacterium
GCGGGCGCTCCTCGCCGTCGATGGCGAGCACGCCGAAGTAGCTGCGCGCCCAGAGGTGCGGGTCGGCGGCGTGATCCGCGGCGTCGGCGACAGCGGCGGCCGCGACACCCGCGGCCTGCAGCGCCTCCGCGACCTCCTCGGCCACGCGCGCCGCGATGGCGGCGGCGACGGCCTCCGCGCTCGCCTCCGCGACCCCGAACGTGCGCGCGACCGCGGGGAGCTGCACCGCCGTCGCTGCGATCGCGACGTGACGGTCGCGACCGGCGGCGGCGAAGACGCCGTGCAGCGCGTAGTTCGCGTCGGCGTTCCCCGCGCGCATCGGGAGCGGCGCGCCGAACGCGCGCTCGGCGACCACGGAGCCGAGGTGGCTCACCGCGGTCTCGTAGAGCGAGATGTCGATGTGCTGGCCGCGCCCGGTGCGCTCGCGCTCGTCGAGCGCGGCGAGGATCGCGAACGCGGCGTTCAGCCCGCAGGTGTTGTCCGCGTAGACGATCGTGCCCGGGCGCCCCGGCCACGCGTTGGGCTCGCCGATCAGCAGGTTGTGCCCGGAGACGGCCTCGGCGCCCGGCCCGAAGAGCGGTCGCTCGCCCCAGGGGCCGGTCGTGCCGAAACCCGTGAGCGAGACGTAGATCACGTCCTCGTTGACCGCGCGCACGCCCGCGTAGTCGATCCCGAACTTGCGCATGACGCGCGGCGTGAAGTTGTGCGCGACGACGTCGCACACGGCGGCCACGCGCAGGAAGACCTCGGGACCGCGCTCGGCGTCGAGGTCGAGCCCGAGCCGGAGCTTGTTGCGGAAGCCGTCGGGGTCGCCGAAGCCGGCGCGGCGCCGGTGCGACTCGAGCCGGGTCACCTCGGCGCCGAGGTCGGCGAGGTGGCGCGTCGCGAAGGGGAGCGCGGCCGCCTGCTCCATCGAGAGCACTCGGATCCCCTCGAGCGGCCGGAACGCAGCCATCGCCCCCTCCCCCCGCGCAGCACTCTAGCATCGCGACCCGGCGGGACCGCCCCCGCGTGGAGGCGGGCGCGGCCGCCGGAGCGGAGGCATCGCGATGGTCGAACGCAGCAGCACCGACGAGCGCGAGGTGGCGGTGGTGACCGGGGCCGGCCACGGCATCGGTCGCGCCACCGCGCGGCGGCTCGCGGCCGACGGCTACGCCGTCGTCGTCGCGGAGGCGAACGAGGAACGCGGCCGCGCGGTCGAGCGCGAGCTCACCGACGCCGGGCACGCCGCGCTCTTCGTGCGCACCGACGTCGCCGACCCCGAGCAGGTGCACGCGACGATCGACGAGACCGTGAAGCGGCTCCGGCGCATCGACGTGCTCGTGAACAACGTCGGCCGCGGGCGCCCGGCGCGCGTGCACGAGCTCACGATCGAGGACTGGCGCGCGGTGATCGAGACGACGCTGTCGTCGGTGTTCTACGGCGCGAAGTACGCGATCCCGCACATGCTCGACCGCGGGCCCGGCGGGCGCATCGTGAACATCGCGAGCGTGCAGGGGCTCGTCGCGCACCGCGGCGCGGCGGCGTACAACGCGGCGAAGGGCGGCGTCGTGAACCTCACGCGCGCGATCGCGCTCGATTACGCGCGCGACGGCATCCGCTGCAACTGCATCTGCCCGGGGCACGTGCGCGTGCGCAGCCGCGAGGAGACGGCGGAGCGCATGGCGCTGCGCGCGATCCAGTACCCGGAGGTGCGCACGGTCGAGGAGCTGGAGGCGATGCACCCGATGGGGCGCGTGGGCACGCCGGAGGAGATCGCGGCGTGTGTGGCGTTCCTCGTCTCACCGGCCGCGTCGTTCGTCACGGGCGCGGCGCTCGTCGCCGACGGGGGGCTCACGGTGCAGGTGCTCGCGTGACCCGGGGAGCGGGGGAGCGCTCGCGCCGTGGCCGTGCACGCGGCGAAGGCCGCACCCCCGCGGGGGGCGGCCCCTCGCCTCGGCCGCCGGGGCGGCCGGGCGCGGTCTCGCCCGCGTTCGCTAGTGCCACGGGAGCCGCGGGCCGCCGTTCAGGCTGTAGACGCCGTGGCCGACCAGGTGCGCGCGGCCGTGGCCGGTGGCCTCGAACTTGATGTGCGCGCCGATCAGCGTCGACTCGATCTCCGAGTCGGCGATTCGGTAGTGACCGCGCACGCCGACGTAGAGGACACCGCCGTCGGGCAGCTCGATGCGGTGCTCAAGGCCGTCAACGCGCACCTCGGCGTCACCGCGGACGATCAGCGAGCCGGCGGCGATGTGTCCCTGCTGCGCGAAGCGTCCCTTGAGGGTGCGCGATCCCGCTGCCCGCCGCCTCGAGCTTGTGGAAGTGCCGGAAGACGCGACCCTGCGCGTCGACCTCCGGCGCGGCCTCCTCGTCGGCCGAGGCGCTCGGCACGGAGACGGCCATCAGCATCACCGCCGCCAGGACCGAGAGCATCCCGGCCATCAGCCACCTCTTCAGGCCGTGCTCCCTTCGCTCCCCGGGTGGGGTGGTCACGCCTCGTACAACGGGGGCGCGCGCGATGCGTTCCCCGGCCGGCGCGGTAGGCTCCGGTGGACGGCGGGATGCACCAGGGAGGCCACCCATGGCGACGTTGCTCGCTCGCTTCCGCGTCGGCTCGTTCGACATCGCCGCGGTCTCGGACGGCGCGTCGATGCACGACACGGAGCCCTGGTTCCCCGGCGTGCCCGCGCCGGAGTGGATGCGGGCGACCGGCGTCACCGACGCCGAGGTGAAGCTCCCCGTGAACTTCGGGTCATTCCTCGTGCGGGGTAACGGGCACACGACGCTCGTCGACACCGGGAACGGCGAGCGCACGCGCGGGCAGCACGAGGGGGCGGCGGGGCTGCTCGACCGCCTCGCGGAGCTCGGCGTGGCGCCCGCGGAGGTCGACGCCGTGCTGCTCACGCACTTCCACGGCGATCACGTCGGGTGGAACGTGCTGCGCGACGCGGGGCCGATCACGTTCCCGAACGCGACGTACTTCCTGCACGAGGCGGACGTCGCGTACCTCACGGGGGCGGACGCGCCCGACGCGCCGGGGGTGCGCGTCTCGCGGTCGCGCGTGCTCCCGGTGCGCGACGCGGGGCAGCTCGAGGTGTTCGGCGCGGAGTTCAGCCCGCGCCGCGGGATCACGATGCTGCCGACGCCCGGGCACACGCCGGGTCACTGCTCCGTCTTGCTGTCCTCGGGCGGCGAGGGGCTCGTGATCGTCGGTGACGTGGCGCCGCACACGACCCACCTCGAGCACCCGGAGTGGGTGACGCGCTTCGACATGGACGGGCCGCGCGCGGTGGCGTCGCGGCGGGCGCTCGCCGAGCGGGCGATCGCGGAGGGGGCGCTCGTGACCGGCGGTCACTTCCCGATCCTCACGGTGGGCAGGCTCGCGCGGGCGGGCGGCGGCTACCGCTGGGAGGCCGTGGAGGTCGAGCGCGTCGCCGCGGGGGCGCGCTGAGGGCGGTCCGGCCACCGCGGTTTGCGCCCGCATCCTGACGGGTCGCGCCCGTGACTCTCACGGGCCGACCGTCCGCGCAGCCACCCGCGCGGCGGCGTCCGCCCTACGTTGCGTGCGGGGCGACGAGAGGAGCGGAGCTGGCGCGCTCGTCGCCCCCCAGCCGGGGGGACGTCGCGATGCGGGACAAAGGCCGGAGCGATCGCGACGAGACCAGCCGACAGAGGGCGGTGGACCGCGCGGCCGCCGTTGGGGCGTCGCTGTTGGGGCAGGCGCTGCCCGCCGTCGCGCGGTGGGCGCGATCCGAGGCGGCGTCGCCGCGC
>VGNK01000244.1 GCA_016866055.1 Chloroflexota bacterium
CGCCTCCGCGATCCGGTCGGCCGCGCGGCGGGCGGCGTCGCCGGCCTCGCGCGCCGCAATCGCCACCTCCTTCGGTCGCAGGCGGTCGCGGAGCGGGCGGGCGCGCTCCTCCGCGGCCTGCGGCACCTGGTCCGGCCGCGGCACGATCAGCCACGCCGCGAGGTAGGCAGGCACGATCAGCCCGCCGGTCGCGATCACCGCGATCACCGCGATCAGGCGTAAGAGCGTCAGGTCCAGGCTCCAGCGTCGGGCGATCCCCGCCACCACGCCGCCGAGCATCGCGTCGTCCAGGTCGCGCGTCAGCCGATCCACAGGCATCTCGGCCCCCATCACCCGAGCGCCCGCCCCCGCCCGAGCGCGGCGCCGTCATCGATCTCCGGTGTCCAAGCGTAGCGCGCGGTCGCGAGGGGTGACTCACGAACCCCGGGGCGCGTCCGCTCGCGGCGGCCAGGAGCGCGTCGCGGCCTCCTCGGTGGCCTGCTGGCCGCCCACCTGCGTGTACGTCATCCGGTAGAGGTCGGCGTAGGTCCCGTCCAGCGCCATCAGCGCGTCGTGGTTCCCGATCTCGATGATCTCACCGTTGCGCATCACGACGATGCGGTCGGCGCGCCGGATGGTCGAGAGGCGGTGCGCGATCACGAAAGACGTGCGCCCCTGGAGCATCGTGGCCAGCGCCTCCTGGATCACGCGCTCGGTGTGCGTGTCGACGTTCGCCGTCGCCTCGTCGAGCACGAGGATGCGCGGGTTCGCGATGATCGCGCGCGCGAACGAGATGAGCTGGCGCTGGCCCACGGAGAGGTTCGAGCCCCGCTCGTGCAGCTCCGTGTCGTACCCGTGCTCGAGCCGCATGATGAAGTCGTGCGCGCCGACCGCGCGCGCCGCGCGCTCGATCTCCTCGTCGCTCGCGTCGAGCTTCCCGTAGCGGATGTTCTCGCGCACCGTCCCCGAGAAGAGGTACGCCTCCTGCAGCACGACGCTCATCCGCCGCCGCAGCGAATCGATCCTGACCTGCTTGATATCGTGTCCGTCGATCGAGAGCGTCCCCTGCTGGATGTCGTAGAAGCGGCTCAGTAGCGCGGTCACGGAGGTCTTCCCCGCTCCGGTGTGGCCCACGAGCGCGATCGTCTCGCCGGGCTTCGCGTGCAGGTTGAAGTTGCGGAGCACCCAGTTCTCATCGATGTACGCGAACCACACGTGATCGAAGTCGACGCGGCCCTCGACGTCGGGAAGCTCGATCGCGTCGGAGGCGTCGACGATCTCCGGCTCGGTGTCGAGCACCTCGAAGATGCGGTGTGCACCGGCGGTGGCGCGCTGGATCTGCGTGTACTGCAGCACGATCGAGCGCACGGGGTTGAAGAAGCGCTGGATGTAGAGCATGAAGCCCGTCGCGAAGCCGAGCGCCTCCGCCACCGAGAGGCTTCCGTTGAACGCGCGCAGGCCGATGATCGCGAGCACGAGGATCATCGGGCGCGCATCAGGTTGCGCAGCGCCTCCTGGATGAGGAACTCGGTGCGCATGTCCACCGCCGCCGTGGAGTCGTCGAAGATCAGCACGCACGGGTCGAGCAGCAGCGTGCGCGCGATCGCCACGCGCTGTCGCTGACCACCGGAGAGGTCGTTCCGCGCTCACCCACCCACGTGTCGTAGTCGTCGGGTCGCTGCTCGATGAACTCGTGGATCCGCGCGGCCCTCGCCGCCTCGAGGATCTCCTCCTCGGTCGCGTCCGGCCGCCCGTACGCGATGTTGTTGCGGATCGTGTCGACGAAGAGGAACACGTCCTGCTGCACAATGTCGATCGCGTTCCGCAGCGAGTCGAGCGAAACGTCCCGGGTGTCCTGGCCGTCGATCGTGATCCGTCCGGACGTGACGTCGTAGAAGCGCGGCAGCAGGTTGACGATCGTCGACTTCCCCGAACCGGTGGGCCCGAGCAGCGCGATCATCTGGCCCGGCTGCGCGTCGATGTCGATGTTGCGCAGCACGGAGGCAAACGAGTCGTACCGCGACATGATCTGGCCGATCTGCGCGTCGTCGTGGTAGGCGTACGAGAGCCGCTGCAGGCGGTCGTAGATGTCGTTGCGGAAGTCGTACGCCACCGACTGGGAGACGCGCTCGCTGAGGTACGTCTGCCCGTACGTGAAGGCACCGCGGGCGGCCGCCGCGACGATGAGCAGCACGGCGGCCAGCAGGACCGTCGCCATGTTGCCCTCGGCGACCGTGCCGACGTCTCCACCGAGCTCGCGGATGCGGAGCCCGGTGTCGATCGCGTAGCCGACGAGCTTGGGGGTCGCGACCGTGAAGAGGCTCGCGCCGGCGAGCGTGAACACGGAGAGCATCGGGTAGACCCTGTACGGCAACGCCCGTCTGATCAGCCGGAGATGGACCGGAAGGTGACGCTGCGGCATCAGCGCTCCCTCAGCCGGCGGCGACGCCGCGTCGACGCACCGAGGGTTCGGACGGGATGGACACCACCTGCAGCCTCGCCGCAGTCTAACGTTAGCGTAAAGGATTAGGGCGCGCGCGGCGCACGGCCACCGCGCGCATCACGACCGCCGGGTCCCGGCCGGTGCCCGGCGGCGGGCCGGACAGCGGTACCGCTGTCCCCCGCTGGGGTCGCCGGGTACGCGCGATACAATCGAACGTGAACCGGCCACCGCGGCACCCACCCGAGGATATGGAAGGTCCATGCAGAACCTGAAGACGGTCGTGCTCCTGGCGGCGATCAGCGGCCTGCTGATCGCGGTCGGCGGGGCGGTCGGCGGCATGAGCGGCGTCGTGCTCTTCGCGCTCATCGCGGTCGCGCTGAACTTCGGCTCGTACTGGTTCTCCGCCGGCATCGTGCTGCGGAGCTCCGGAGCGCACGAGATCCGGCGCGAGGACGACCCTGCCCTCTTCCGCATGGTGGAGGCCGTGGCCGCGCAGGCGCGCATGCCGATGCCGCGCGTCTACGTCATCGACTCCCCGCAGCCGAACGCGTTCGCCACGGGCCGCAATCCGGCGAACGCGGCGGTCGCCGTGACGACCGGCATCCGCGCGCTGCTGACGGAGCGCGAGCTGCGCGGCGTGCTCGGCCACGAGCTGGCGCACGTGCGCAACCGCGACATCCTCACCTCATCGATCGTGGCCACGATCGGGACCGCGATCTCGATGATCGCCTACGCGTCGCTCTGGTTCGGCGGGCGGCGGGACAACGGCACCGGGCTGCTCGCCGCGCTGCTCGCGCCGATTGCAGCGACGCTGATCCAGCTCGGCATCAGCCGCTCTCGCGAGTACCAGGCGGACTCGGACGGCGCCCGTATCGTCGGAGATCCAGAGGCGCTCGCGTCGGCGCTCGCGAAACTCGAGTCGGGCGCGAAGCGCATCCCCATGCCGGTCCCCGAGTCGACCGCGCACCTCTACATCGTGAACCCGCTCAGCGGGCGACAGATCGTGGGGCTCTTCGCGACGCACCCGCCGATCGAGCAGCGCATCGAGCGACTGCGGAGGCTGCGGGGCTAGCTGGGTGCTGAAGAACGAAGCGTGCAAGCGAGGAGAGCTCGCCCTGTTCCAGTCGTCTGCTCGGTGTTGAGCGAGCGCCGGAGCGTGCGGACCAGCCGGCGGAGGGCGCACTACGCCGCGCGCGCGCGGCATCGAGCTTCGTCAGGCGAACGAGGTTGTAGGCTGCGGCGGTGAGCTCGAACCACCAGCGGTTGCGGGCGAGGCCGACGTAGCGCAGCTTGCGTCCGCCGCCGACCGTCTTGATC
>VGNK01000245.1 GCA_016866055.1 Chloroflexota bacterium
CCGCGGGGCATGCGCGACTGACGCCGCGCTCCGGCGCCACGCGGCCCGAGCGAACTGCGGGACGACCGCAGCCCGCGCGTCGATCCACCGGCCCCGCGGCGCCGCGACCGACACGGCGGCGCGAGCGAACCGCGCGAATCATGGTGAACCTGCCCGAGCCTCGCGATGAGCGGTCGAGCACGCGCAGGATCGCCCGCGACGGAACCTCCACGAACCTCCCGAAACGTCGTCAACGCGGCGCGCTCGCTCGCTTGCCCCTCACCGATCGCCTTTCGCACAGGGCAAACGCGGGAAGGGATACGCGCGTGCGGTACCGGCGGATCGCGGGCACCGGGATCGACGTCTCGGAGGTCGGCTTCGGTGTCTGGACGGTGAGCGCCGGATGGTGGGGCGACTACAGCGACGAGCAGGCCGTCGCGATGCTGCGCCAGGCGTACGACCGCGGCGTCACGCTCTTCGACACCGCCGACACCTAGGGCAACGGGCGCGGTGAGACGATCCTCCGCCAGCCGTTCCCCGGCGCCGACCGCGACGAGATCGTGATCGCGTCGAAGTTCGGCTACGACTGGGAGTCGAACCTCGGCCGCCGTCGCGAGGGACACCAGGAGGCCCCGCACTGCTTCGAGCCGGCGTTCCTCGAGCGCGCGCTCGACGCCTCGCTGCGGCGGCTCGGCACCGAGCGAATCGACCTCTACCAGATGCACAACGCGCGCATGGAGCACCTGCTCAACGACGACGTCTGGACGTTCGTCGAGCGCGCGCGGCGCGACGGGAAGGTCCGCGCGGTCGGCGTCGCGCTCGGCTGGCGCGACGAGGGCCGCTACGCGATGGAGCACCTGCCCGTCGAGGTCGTGCACATGATCTACAACGCGCTCGAGCTCGACCCCGCGCGCGAGTTGATCGACGTCGCGCGGAGCGGGGGCGCTCGCTGCTCGTGCGCGTCCCGCACTCCTCCGGGATGCTCGAGGGGCGCTATATTGAGGACGCGGTCTTCGCGGAGAACGACCACCGCCGCCACCGCGTCTTCCACGGTGTGCACGCGCGGCGCACCCACTTCCTCGTGTGGCAGGTGCACGACGACCTGGCGGCGATCACCGATCGGCACGCCGAGCTGCTCAACGGCCGCCTCGGCTGGGCGCTCGAGCGGCCGTACTCGTACCTCTCGATGACGATGCGCTCGCTCTGCTCGAACCCGCTGCACGAGGGGACCGAGGGGCGGTGCCGCCTCCGCCCCGCCGGCGGCGACACCGACTACCTCTTCGTCTATCCGATGACGAAGACGCGCGCCTGGTACACGCTGCCGGCCGCGGAGCGCCAGCGGATCATGGACGAGCACATCGCGATCGATCACCGCTACCACGGGATCAAGATCAACACGACCTACTCCTACGGGCGCGACGACGAGGAGTTCGTCGTCGCGTTCGAGGGGGACGACCCCGGCGAGTTCCTCGCGCTCGTGCGCGAGCTGCGCGACTCCGAGTCGTCGTCGTACACGCTGTTCGACACGCCGATGTTCACCTGCCGCCGCATGGACGTGGGCGGGCTGCTCGCGCACGTGGGGCTGGGCGCGGCCGGGCGCGCGTGATCGGGCTCACCAGGGGCGGGCCGGCCGCCGTTGCCCCACCTCCCGCGCGTCGATAGACTGCCAGAAACCCTCACCGGTGGTCACGATTTGGCGAGATTTCTGCGGGTGGCGCGATGCGCCCGCAGCCCCGGTGCGGCAGGTGAGGCGAGCGTGACGAGCAAGAAGGGCCGCGACGGCGCCGACGCTTTGGGGGAGACGCGCTGGGTCAAACTCGCGCGGGCGTGCGAGATCCTCGGCGTGAACGAGTCGACGGTGCGCCGGTGGGCGGACGCGGGGCAGATCCGCTGCTTCCGCACGCCGGGCGGTCACCGGCGATTCGCGGAGGGCGACCTTCAGGCGATGACCGAGGGGCTACACCGGCCGGACCGCGAGCTGCAGAGCGCCGCGGTCACGCGCATTCACCGGCAGCTGCACTCGGGCAAGCCGGAGGCGCCGTGGTACCGGGACCTCGAGGCGGACGAGCGCGAGATGCTGCGCCCGCTCGGGCGGCGGCTCGTCGAGATCGTCGACGACTACATTGCCCGTCGCGGCCGCCGTGGCGACCTCGAGGAGGAGATCGCGGAGATCGGCGCCGAGTACGGCCGGCAGCTTCGCAAGCGGAAGATGCCGCTGCGGCAGGCGATGCAGGCGTTCACGTTCTTCCGTCGTTCGCTCGACGAGACGGCGAAGCAGCTCGCCGAGCGAAAGCAGCTCTCGCGGGAGCAGGCCGCCCGCGCGCGCGAGGAGATCGCCGGGCTCGCCGACCGCGTGCTGCTCGGCGTGACAACGGCGTACGAGCCCTGAGCTCGCGGATCGCGCGCGGCGGCGGCGGTCAGCGCGCTCGCCGCTGAGAGGACCCCGGTGGCCTACTACCTGATCTTCCTGCAGGTGGAGCGCAAGCCCGTGTAGCTCGTCGTCGGCGGCCACGTCACGCTCGAGAAGATCGGCAAGCTCGTCGACGCCGGCGCGGACGTCACCGTGGTGGCGCCCGAGCTCATCCCCGAGGTGGCGACGTACGTTGACGACGGCCGCGCGCGTCTCCGACACCGCCCGTTCGCCGACGGCGACACCCGCGGCTTCGAGCTCGTCATGATCGCCACCGACGACGGCGCCGTGAACCGACGCGTCGCGGACGAGGCGCGCGCGCAGGGCATCCTGATGAACGCCGCCGACGACGTGGAGAACTGCGACTTCATCCTCCCCTCGCTCGTCCGTCGCGGCGAGATTGCGGTCGCGTCGTCGACGGGCGGGACGAGCCCCGCGATGGCGCGATGGCTGCGGGGGAGGTCGACAACGACCCCTCGCTCGAGCTGCTCGCGTGGATGGGCGTCTCGCTCGCCGAGGCTGGCGCCGACGTGATCGCGCGGTCGGACATGATCGACGGCCGCGTCGCCGCGATCCGCGCGGCGCTCGACGAGTCGGGCCTCGAATCCACCCCGATCATGTCGTACAGCGCGAAGTACAACTCGGCCTACTACGGCCCGTTCCACGAGGCGGCCGACTCGGCGCCGCAGCTCGGCGACCGGCGCGGCTACCAGATGGACCCGCCGAACGTGCAAGAGGCGCTGCGCGAGGTGCGTGCCGACGCGGAGGAGGTCGCGGACATTGTGATGGTGAAGCCGGTGCTCGCCTACTTCGACGTGATCCGCGCGGTGCGCGTGCGGACCGAGCTGCCGCTCGCCGCGTACAACGTCTCCGGCGAGTACGCGATGGTGAAGGCGGCGGTCGCGCGCGGCTGGCTCGAAGAGCGGCGCATCGTACTCGAGACGCTCACCGGCAGCGCGCGCGCCGGGGCGGACATCATCATCACGTATCACGCAAAGGACGCCGCGCGCTGGCTGCGCGAGTAGCGGCCGGCCGCGCGCCGGGCGCGCTGTGCGGGGAGGAACGCGGCGAGGCGCCGCGGCGCCTCGTCGAGGTACCAGGCGAAGTGCCGGCCGCGGACGAAGAAGCCCACGTGATCGCCGCGCTCCTCGACCTCCGTCTCGGGGAGCGCGCTCGCGAGCTGCGTGAGCCGCCGGCGCCGCGCGCGGTGCGCGCGTCCATCATCACCCCCGCTCGCCTCCCGACATGAAACCAGCCCTGGGAACGGCACGTGTGCGCGCCGGCGCGCGCCCCGGGGCGCGTACGCGCCGTGAACGCCGTGCGCCGCGTCTGGCGGCCGCCCC
>VGNK01000246.1 GCA_016866055.1 Chloroflexota bacterium
GGGGCTCCCCCCCCCCCCCCCCCCGCTCGCCCCGCGCCGGGCTCGGGGCGAGCCTCTTTCTCATGTTACGTCTCGACGTCCGTCGGCAGGTTCCTCCCCGGCCGCCGCCCGTCGCTCCCGACCTCCTGCGGCTCCGGCTCCGCGTCGCGCAGCAGCTGCTTCAGCCGCTGGATCCCCTTGTGCTGGAGTACCTTCACGTTCGTCTGCTGCTTGCCGAGCGCCTCCGCGGTCTCCGCGACCGAGAGGCCGGCGCTGAAGCGGAGGCGGATCACCTCGCGCTGCGCCTCGGGCAGCAACTCGACGGCCGCGAACACCTCCT
Organism: Chloroflexota bacterium; assembly: GCA_016866055.1. Lineage (GTDB taxonomy): Bacteria > Chloroflexota > Dehalococcoidia > UBA2979 > UBA2979 > VGNK01. Next base: position 320 of record VGNK01000246.1, read on the forward strand.
CGATCGTCAGGCGGGTCTCGGCGAGGTCCTGGGGGCCGCGACGGCCGTCCGGGACCCACTCCGGGACCTCTTCCCCGGGTGCGTCCTTCACCACGCGGCGATGGACGGTGGCCCGGCGGTGGAACGAGACGACGTGGTTGTGGGCGATCCGGAAGAGCCAGGCCGCGAACGGGCTGCGCTCCGACCCGATGTCCCGCCACTCGAACCCGTCGACCGCTCCGAGAACCTTGACGAAGATCTCCTCCGCCAGGTCCTCCGCGTCCGTCTCGTTGCCGACGCGCGCCAGGCAGTACCGGTAGAGCCTGGCGATGTACGCGTCGTAGAGGAGGGCGATCCCCTCCTGCTCACCGCGGGCGGCCCGCTCGACGCAGATCCGCTCGGCGGCCACGGACAGACCGGCCTGGTTGCTCGGCGACGACGCTCCCCGGGGGGTGGCGCCGTTCGACGATGGCGGGACGTCGGCCACCCGGCGGCTCCTTCCGAGCCGTCCCCGCCGTCTCCGTGCCTGCCCCGAGCGAGTCGAGGGGGCCGGGCGGAGGGTGCACGAACCGCACCTCTCCGACACGGAGAAGAACGGACCCGCGCATTATAGGTGGCGTGCGCCGCAGGGACGTTTCGACGTCTCCCACCGCAGTCATAAGAACGGCGCACGGCCCGCATGGTTAACGAACGGCGATTCGTACGCCGCCGTGGCCGGGTCCGCGGGGTGCATGCGTTGTAACGACGGCGGGACGGGAGACGTTTCGCCGCGCCCCGGCGCGCGCTCCCGGCGAGCGGCCCGCGTCAGCGGACTGAGCCCGCGGCGGGGCGAGTGGCTGCTCACCGGCTCGGGCGGCTCATGGGGCTCCCGCCCCACGCTCGCCGGGGGCCGGGCGAACGCCCGCGCTCGGCTTCTCGGCCGGTCATACTCCCGGTATGAAAACGGCCGTCTCCCTGCCTGACGATCTCTTCGCGCAGGTGGAGCGCCTCGCCACGCCCCGGACGAGGTCACGGACGCGCTCGACCGGGTCGTCGAGAGGCTCCGCGACCGCGACGACGATGACGCCTTCGTCGGGGAGGCCGCTCGCCGGTTGCTGCGCACGTCCGACGCGTGATCGCGCAGGGTGACGTCTGGTGGGCCGACCTCCGGGAGCCGGCGGGCTCGGAGCCCGGCCTCAGGCGCCCGGTCGTCGTCGTGCAGGGTGACGCGTTCAACCGGAGCGCCCTGCGAACGGTCGTCTGCGTCGTGCTCGCGAGCAACCTGCGCTGGGCCGACGCCCCCGGCAACGTCCCCCTGGCGGCCCGCGCCACCGGGCTCCATCGCGACTCCGTCGCGAACGCCTCCCAGATCGTCACGCTCGACCGGGACTCGCTCACCGAGCGAGTCGGGCGGCTCTCCCGCGCGCGGCTCGATCTGGTGCCCGCCGGCATCGGCGTCGTGCTCGGGCGCCCGTGACGCGGCAACCCCGCCCCCTATACTCCGCCCCTGTCGCGGCGGCCTCGCCGCGCAAGACCGAGGACCGGCCTCCATGGTCGTCGTCAGCCTCCCACTGCGCCCGAGCGAGCCCGAGGGCGGCGTCTTCGACGGCGTCCGCGTCGTCGACGCCACCACCGGCATCGCCGGCCCCTACGCCACGATGTTCCTCGCCGATCACGGCGCGGACGTGATCAAAGTCGAGCCGCCGGGCGGCGACCCCTACCGCGCCTCGCTCGGCTTCCAGGTCTTCAACCGCGGCAAGCGCTCCGCCGTCATCGACCTCACCTCCGAGCGCGGCCGCCAGCGCTTCGCCGTGCTCGCGCGCAGCGCCGACGTCGTCGTCGTCGACGAGCCGCAGCGGCGCTCCGCCGCGCTCGGCATCGACGATGCCACCCTGCGCGGCGCCGACGGCGCCGGCGCCCACCACCCCGGCCTCGTCTACGTCGGCATGCCGCCGTACGGCGAGCGCGGCCCCTTCGTCGACCGCGCGTCCTCCCCGGGGCTGCTCGCGGCGGTCAGCGGGATGATGGCCTCGCAGATGTCGTTCTCCGGCGACCCCGTCTCGCTCGTGCTCCCGCTCGCCGCCTACGGGGCCGCCGCGATGGGCGCGGCCGCGATCGCCGGCGGGCTCTACGCGCGCGAGCGCCTCGGCCACGGCCAGTTCCTCGAGGTGAGCGAGCTCGCCGGCGCGATCGCGCTGCAGGTCGGCGGGGTGCGCTCGGACCGGGTGCCAGTGCCGCCCGAGCGCGTCCCGCACCCGAGCGGGGCGCTCGGGCGGCTCCCCGCCTACCGGCTCTACCAGGCCGGCGACGGCGGCTGGTTCTTCCTCGCCTGCGGCTCGGCCGCGTTCTTCCACCGGCTGCTGATCGCGATCGGCCGCCCCGAGCTCGCCGCCGACCCGCGCCTCGAGCACGCGCCGTGGGGGCTCTTCACGCCGGAGGCGCAGGCGCTGCTCGTGCCGCTGCTCGAGGAGGCCTTCCGCTCGCGCCCGCGCGACGAGTGGCTCGCGATCCTGCAGGAGGCCGACGTCCCCGCGCAGCCGGTGCTCACGCGCGACGAGTACTTCGCGAGCCACGCGGTCGCCGCGAACGCGATGCGCGTGGGGGTCGACCACCCGCAGCTCGGGCGCGTCGAGATGATCGGGGTGCCGCTCGTGCTCGAGGCGGCGCCCGGCGCGGTGCGCGGCCCGGCGCCGGCGCTCGGCGAGCACACCGACGAGGTGCTCGGCGAGGCGGCCGCCGCCCCCGCGCCGATCGCGCGACTGCGCCCGGAGAGCAAGCGGCGCGCGCTGCTCGACGGCGTGCGCGTGGTCGACCTCTCGGCATTCATCGCGGGGCCGGTCTGCCCGCGCCACCTCGCCTCGCTCGGCGCGTCGGTGGTGAAGGTCGAGCCGCCGGCCGGCGACGCCTTCCGCCAGATGGGGCTCGGCTTCCTCGGCTGGAACCAGGGGAAGCGCGGCATCGCGCTCGACCTCCACCGCGAGGACGCGCGCGAGGTGCTCTACCGGCTCGTGCGCGAGGCCGACGTCGCCGTCGAGAACTTCCGCCCGGGCGTCGCGCAGCGGCTCGGCGCCGACGCGCGGACCTTGCGCGCGCTCAACCCGCGGCTCGTCTACCTCTCGTCGCCCGGCTGGGGCGACGACGAGACGATGCGCGATCTCCCCGCGTTCGACCCGCTCGTGCAGGCGATCTCGGGGGCGATGGCGGCGCAGGGGGGCGAGGACGAGCCGGTCTTCTACTCGGTCGCGCTGAACGACGTGATGACGCCCGCGATCGCGACGTTCGGGGTGCTCGCGGCGCTCTTCCACCGCGAGCGCACGGGCGACGGGCAGGTGGTGCGCACGGCGCTCGCGCGCACGGGGCTCGCGATCCAGGCGGCGGAGTTCACGCGGCTCACCGGCTGGGTCGCGGGAGGCGGCCCCGGCGGCGGCGAGGAGCG
>VGNK01000247.1 GCA_016866055.1 Chloroflexota bacterium
TCGCGGCCGCCGCGGCGGCCGCGGGCGTCGACGCCCGGGCGCCGGCGAGGGACAGGCAGACGAGGAGGCAAACGCCGTGGCGGGAGCGTTCGCTCCCGCCACCAACGGTTCCTCGCCACCCCCCGCGACGCAGCCCGCTCCCGCGCGCCATGTCGACACCAACGGGAGCGCGCCGGCGGCCCCCGCGGCGGGCCGTCCCGCTCGCCGCAAGCGCCCGAGCGGCCCGCTCGTCATCCCCGAGACCTTCGAGGAGCTGCGCCTCGACCGCCGCACGCTCGAGACGATCGCGGCGTGGGGGTACGAGCTGCCCACCCCGATCCAGGAGGACGCGATCCCCGAGCTGCTCGCCGGCCACGACGTCGTCGGCATCGCACAGACGGGGAGCGGCAAGACCGTGGCCTTCGGCGCGCCGATGGTCGAGCGGCTCGACCCCGCGCTCGACGCCGTGCAGGCGATCGTCCTGGTGCCCACGCGCGAGCTCGCACAGCAGGTGCTCGAGGTCATCGCGGAGCTCGGCGAGCCCTTCGGGCTGCGCGCCGTGGGCCTCCTCGGCGGCCGCGCGCTTAACCGCGACTTCCGCGCGCTCGAAGAGCACCCCCACGTCGTCGTCGGCACCCCCGGCCGCATCATCGACCACCTGACGCGGCGCACGCTCTCGCTGCGCCAGGTCATCTACGCCGTGCTCGACGAGGCCGATCAGATGCTCGACATCGGCTTCCTGCCGGACATCCGCCGCATCCTCGGCCGCACGCCGCGTGCCCGCCAGACGGCGCTCTTCTCGGCGACGATGCCGACCTCGATCCAGAGGCTCGTGCACCAGTTCATGCGCGACCCGAAGACGTGCTCGGTCGACCCCGAGCTCAGCACGGTGGAGTCGATCGGGCAGGTCTACGTCGAGGTCGCCGCGCGCGACAAGGTGCGCGGTCTGCGCGAGCTGATCGAGCGCGAGCTGAAGGGCCGCACGCTCGTGTTCTGCAAGATGAAACGAGGCGTGGACCGCGTTGCTCGGCAGCTGCAGGACGCCGGCGTGCGCGTCGGCGCGCTGCACGGCGACATGGACCAGCGGCGGCGCGACCGCGTCGTCGAGGACTTCCGCCACGGCCGGCTCGACATCCTGATCGCGACGAACGTCGCGGCGCGCGGACTCGACATCCCGGAGATCACGCACGTCGTCAACTTCGACTTCCCGCAGAACGCCGAGGAGTACGTCCACCGCATCGGACGCACCGGACGCGCCGGGCGCGAGGGGAAGGCGATCACGTTCGTGTGCGAGGACGACCTCGACGGGCTCGAGATGCTGCGCCGCCAGTTCGGCGAGCAGCTGCGCCGGGAGCGGCTCGCCCTGTACGCGTAGCGCCTCGCGCCTCGCGCCTACCCACCCGCCACCGCCGTGCGCCGCGCGACGGCCGCGGCGATGAACCCGTTCTGCCGCTCCGTCGCCTCGCGGCCGATCGCGATCGGCATCGCGATGAACCCGTGGATGCCGCCGGGGTAGACCGCGAGCTCCCCCTCGTTCCCGGCGGCGCGCCATCGCTCGTACATGAAGAGCGAGTCGTCCAGGAGCGGATCGAGCGTACCCACCGTGAAGAGCGCGGGCGGGAGCCCGCGCAGGTCCGCGAAGAGCGGCGAGACGTCCGGGTCGCGCGGGTCGCGATCGCCGATGAAGTGCCGGTAGAACCACTCCATCGTCGCGGTCGGGATTAGCGGCGCGTCGCGACCCTGCCGCTGGCTCGGTGTCATCGAGAGGTCGTAGACGCCGAAGACGAGGTTCGCGGCCGCGAAGCCGCTGAACCCGTGGCGGTCGCGCATGCGCAGCAGCGTCACCGCCGCGAGGTGGCCGCCGGCGGAGCCGCCGCCGATCACGAGGCGGTCGGTGCCGAACTCCGACCGCGCGCGTTCCGCGAGCCAGAGCGCCGCGCGCTCGCAGTCGTCCGGGCCCGCCGGGTACGGGTGCTCCGGCGCGAGCCGGTACTCGACGCTGACGACCGCGACGTTCGCTCGGGTCGCCGTTTCCCAGAGCGCGGGGTCCTGTGAGTCCGCGGTGCCGAGCACCCAGCCGCCGCCGTGCAGGTAAAGGTAGACGCCCTCGACGCGGTCGGGGACGAGCAGCCGCGCCGGGACGGAGCGCCCACCCACCTCGAGCGTGCGCTCGCGCGCCTGCTCGAGCTTCACGATCGGCCCGAACGGGCCGCCACCCTGCTCGCGCGCGGCGCGGATCGCCGCGGGCTCCTGCTCGTGAGTCGGCGGGGCCTGCGCGAGCGCCTCGGCGAGGCGGGCGTTGAAGGCGCGCGTCTCCTCGGTGATCGCGTCGGCGGCGAAGATCGATCGCTCGGACATCGGCATCGGCACGGCCCTTCCGCTTGCACCCGCGGCGCGCGCCGGCCCCGCGGCCACCCGTTCACGCGCGGGCATCGTAGCGAGGCATGGCAACGACTGGTCCGCCGCGGCCCACGGCTGGCGCCCGGCGGGGGGCGCACGCATACTCAGGCGACCACGACGGCGGAGGGGAAGGCGGCGAACCCGATGCGGCGGATCTCGATCGGCATCAACTGGCAGGGCGAGTTCGACATCGACCACATCATCGAGCAGGCAAAAGTGGCCGACTCGGCGGGTGTCGACTCCATCTTCGTCGCCGAGGCGTGGGGCCGAGACGCCTTCACGACGCTCGCCGTGCTCGCGCTCGAGACGAGCCACATCAAGCTCGGCACGGGCATCGTGAACAACTACTCGCGCACCCCGGCCGCGCTCGCGCAGCACTTCGCGACGCTCGACGAGCTCTCCAGCGGGCGCATGATCATCGGGCTCGGCAGCTCGGGCCCCCAGGTGATCGAGCACTTCCACGGCGTCCCGTTCGAGAAGCCGCTCACGCGCATCAAGGAATACGTCGAGATCATCAACATGATCATGCGCGAGGAGCCGCTCAACTACCGCGGAAAGATCTACCGCCTCGAGCGCGGGTTCACGCTGCGGTTCAAGCCGGTGCGGCCGCACATCCCGATCTACCTCGCTTCGGTGACCCCGAAGTCGCTCGAGCAGACGGCCGCGATCGCCGACGGCTGGTTCCCGATCTTCGTCCCGAGGTCGCAGTGGAAGGCGCAGCTCGATCAGTTCCAGGGCTACGTGAAGAAGGCGGGGCGCAGCGTCGAGGACGTGACCGTGCGCAACCCGAACGGCGTCGCGGTGACGACCGACCGGGAGCGCCACCGCGAGGCCGTCGCGGGCAACACCGCGTTCTACATCGCGCGGATGGGCGACTTCTACTACGAGCACTTCCTGCGCATGGGCTACGCGGACGAGGCGAACGCGGTGCGCAAGGCATGGGCCGACGGCGGATCGAGCGCGGGCGCCGCGGCGTTGCCGGCGGATCTCATCGACGAGCTCGGCACGGCCGGCTCCGTCGAGGAGTGCGTCGAGGCGCTGGAGCAGGCCGAGGAGGCGGGGTTCCGGCTGCATAGCGTGAGCGTGGCGGAGCGCGACTCGAAGAAGCGCGAGGCGATCTTCAAGCGGCTGGTGGGGTAGCGAGGCGGGGCGGAGTGGGGCGTCCGCCCACGCGCCGCCTGGCCTGCCCTGGACCGTCGCGGTAGCCGCTCGGCCCGCTGACGCGCGCCGCTCGCCGGGACCGCCGGCTACGTCGCCGGCGGCTCCTGCCGCGGCGGGCGGAGCGAGCCGTTCTCCTCCTCGCGGCTGCGGCG
>VGNK01000248.1 GCA_016866055.1 Chloroflexota bacterium
CGCCCGCGAAGCCCGCGACGCCGTGGCCGGCGCCGCCCGGCCCCGTGCCGCCCTGCCCTGCGTCCCCCGCGACCGGTGACGTTCGACCGTGGGGAGGGCCCACGCGCGGCGCGACGATGCCGCGCAACGGGGCCGCGCCCCGGAAGGAGCCTCACGTGTTCAACCACCTGCTCGTCCCGCTCGACGGCTCCGAGTACTCCCAGCGCGCGCTCGCCACCGCCACCGACCTCGCGAGGGTCACCGGCGCCCGCATCACGCTGCTCGGCGTGATCTGGCGTCCCCAGGCGCCCGGGGTGCCGCACGTCGAGAAGCTCGACGACCAGAGCCGCAAGCGCGTCCACGACTACCTGGAGACGCTCGCCGCCCCGGTCCGCAAGGCGGGCGTCGCGCAGGTCGACGCCGAGGTCCGCTTCGGTCAGCCCGCCGACGAGATCGCGCACGTGGCGGCCGACGCGGGCGTCGACCTGATCCTGATGAGCACGCACGGCCTCGGCGCGAGCGGGCGCTACGCGCTCGGCTCCGTCGCGCTGAAGGTGCTGATGAGCGCGCCCGCGCCCGTGCTCATGGTGCGCATCCCCGAGCAGACGGGAATGCCCCAGGAGGTCGCGGTCGCGACCGCGCGGCGCTGACCTGCCCGTTCGCCGCGGTCGCGCCTCCCACGCGGCGCGACCGCGGCCGAGCGCCACCCCCGCGCCGCTCCCGACCACCGCGCCGCCACCCCGACGGTGGTAGCCTGCGCCGCCGCGGCGCTCGATACCCGCCCCCGGAGACGCACGTGCGCATGTACGCCGAGCTCGCACCGTGGTTCCACCTGCTCACGCACCCCTCCTCGTACGCCGAGGAGGCCGCGTACTACCAGCGCGCGCTCGAGAGCGCTGCCGACGGCGAGGCGCGCACCCTCCTCGAGCTCGGCGCGGGCGGGGGCAACAACGCCTCCTACCTCAAGCGCCGCTTCGCCTGCACGCTCACCGACCTCTCGGCGGAGATGATCGTCGTGAGCCGCGCGATCAATCCGGAGTGCGAGCACGTCCAGGGCGACATGCGCACGCTCCGCCTCGGCCGCACCTTCGACACCGTCTTCGTGCACGACGCCGTCGACTACATGACGACCGAAGAGGACCTCGCCGCCGCGATCGCCACCGCCGCGGCGCACACGCGCCCGGGCGGCGCCGCGCTCTTCGTCCCCGACGCCGTGCGCGAGCGTTTCGCCCCGGACACCTCGCACGGCGGCCACGACGGCCCGGACGGCCGGGCGCTGCGCTACCTCGAGTGGACGCGCGACGAGGACCCCGACGACACCGCCTACGAGGTCGACTACGCGATCGTGCTGCGCGAGCCGGGGCGCCCACCGCGCCTCGAGCACGACCACCACCGCTGCGGCCTCTTCCCGATCGCGACCTGGGAGCGCCTGCTGGCAGCGTCGGGCCTCACGCCGGTCCCGCCCCCGCCCGGCGACCCCTTCCCCGACGGTCACGCCGTTTTCCTGGCCCGTCGCTCCGGCTCACACCGCGCCCGCGGGAACCGGCTGGGAGACCGCGGCGTCTAGCATGGGTGAGCCGGGGGCCCGGGCGGAGGCAGCGTGAGCGCATCGAACCGGTGGCTGGCGGGCGTGGGGATCGTCGTGCTCGTCGCGGTCGTGGTGGCCGCGGTCGTCACGGTCGTCGCCGACGGCGAGCAGAGCTTCCCCGAGGGATCCCCCGAGGCGACCGTCCAGCGCTACCTGCGCGCCATCGCCGACCGGGACGCGGGCACCGCCCTCAACCTGCTGTCGCCCGAGCTGCGCGAGCAGTGCGAGGGCGTCGGCCGCGATCCGATCACGCGTCGCGGTGAGAGCCGCATCAGCGCGCGGCTCGAGCGCACGGAGCCCCGCGAGGACGGTGCCGCCGCCGACGTCCACGTCCGGCTCACCGAGCGCTACGGCGGGGGGCCGTTCGACAGCGGGGAGTCCGTGCAGCTCGTGGTCTTCCACCTGCGCCGGTTCGACGGGGCCTGGCGCTTCACCGATCCGCCCTGGCCGCTCTTCTGCCCGCGGCCGGCGCCGGCGCGATAGGGAGCGGCCATGGTCGGTGTGATCGCGTCGCTGGTCTTCGGGCTGCTCCCCTTCGCGGTGATCGGGATGATCGTGGCGGCGGTCGTCGTCGCGCGCCGCAACGGCGAGCCGGAGGAGGCCGACCCCGGGATCGGGACGATCCGCCGGATCTTCCTCTACGGGCTCTCGCTCGTCGCGCTCGCGTTCGCGGCGATCGGGCTTGCGATGCTGATCGGCGGTGCGCTCGACGCGGCGTTCGGCGACCGCGTAATCGCGGAGAACGACCGCCGGCTCGCGATCGCGCTCTCGTTCACGGTCGTCGGCGCACCCACGTGGCTGCTCTTCACGTGGCTCGCGCAGCGCGCGATCCGCGATCACGCGGTGGAGCGCCGCGCGCCCACGCGCCGGCTCGCGCTGGCCCTCGTGCGGGCGGTGTCGCTCACGATCGTCGTGGTGAGCGCCGCGACGGTGGGCCGCGCGCTGCTGCGCGTCGACGCGTTCGACGGCACCGCGTGGGGCTGGCTGCTCGTCTGGGCGGGCGTGTGGGCGGTGCACGAGCGGATCGCCGCGGGCGAGCCGGCGGCGACGGCGGTGACGCGGCTCTTCGACCGCTTCGCGGTCTACTACGCGGCGCTGCTCGGGCTCGCGACGCTGGTGGCGGGCGCGGTCTCGGTGATCGTGGGGCCGCTCACCGGCATCTACGACCGCGCCTTCGACGCCGACCTCGTCGCGGAGCCGTGGACGGAGACGCTGCGTTTCGGGCTCGTGCTGGCCGCCGTCGGCGGCGCCGCATGGGGATGGCACTGGCTACGCCTGCTCGCACGGGTGGACGCGCTCACGACGCTCTGGCGCGTGTACGTCTTCCTCTTCGGCATCCTCGTGGGGATCGCGATGACGCTCGTGCCGGCGTCCGTGCTGATCCACCTCGGGCTCCAGTGGCTCGTCGGCGACCCGCCCGCGGCGACCGCCGCGGGGCACTTCTCGGCGGTGCCGACCGCGGTTGCGAGCCTCGTGGTCGGCGCCGCGCTGTGGGGCTACCACGGATCGGTGCTGCACGAGGCGACCGGCGGCGTCGCGCAGTGGAACGAGCCCGAGCGCATCGCGCGCTACCTCGCCTCGGCGGCCGGGCTGCTCGTCGTCACGATCGCGATCGCGCGCACGTTCGCACTCGTGATCGACGCGATCCCGCCGATCGAGGACGCGCTGCTGCGCGACCCCGGGTGGTGGCGCAACCCGTTCGTGCGGAGCGTCTCGCTGCTCGTCGTGGGGCTCCCGCTCTGGGCGTGGTCCTGGCGCATCTCGCAGGGAACCGTCGCGCACGCGGGGACGATCGAGCTGGGGTCGGTCTCGCGGCGCGTCTACGTCTTCGCGGCGACCGGTGGCGCGCTGCTCGCGCTGTTGATCGCGCTCACGATCATCCTCTTCCAGCTGTTCGAGGCGATCCTCGAGGGGACGCTCAGCCGCGAGGTCGCGCGCGACGGGCGCTGGAGCGTCGCGGTCGTGCTCACCGCGGTCGCGGTGGCCGCGTACCACCTGCTCGTGCTGCGCGAGGACCAGGCGGCGCTGCGGGCTGCGGAGCCCGAGCGGGCGGCGGCGGCGCGGCGGCGCGCGGTGATCGTGGTCGCGGGCGGCGACGTCGAGCGGGTGGTG
>VGNK01000249.1 GCA_016866055.1 Chloroflexota bacterium
CGCCGCCGCGGCCTCCGCGACGCCGGGTGCACGCGGCTCGAGCAGCGGGGATCTGACGGGCACCTGGAGCGTGGTCTCCGGCAGCGACTCGTTCGTCGGCTACCGCGTCAGGGAGCAGCTCGCGAGCATCGGCGCGCAGACCGCCGTCGGCCGCACGTCGAGCGTCAAGGGGGAGCTCGAGTTCGACGGCAAGGCGATCACGCGCGTCGAGATCGAGGCGGACATGCGCTCGCTCAGGAGCGACGACTCGCGGCGCGACAACGCGCTCGGACGGCAGTCGCTCGAGACGTCGCGCTTCCCGACCGCCACGTTCAAGCTCACGCAGCCCATCCCGCTCCCGAAGGTGCCCGCAGAGGGCGAGACGATCGAGGCGACCGCCCAGGGCCGGCTGATGCTCCACGGGGTGACGCGCGACGTCATGATCCCGCTGAAGGGGCAGCTCGCGGGCGGGCGCGTGGTCGTCATCGGCTCGCTCGAGATCGTCTTCGCCGACTACGGCATCGAGCAGCCGCGTGCGATCCTCGTGCTCTCCGTCGAGGACCGCGGGGTGATGGAGTTCCAGCTCGTCTTCGAGCGCGCCGTGTAGCCAGGCGACTGCAGTCGAGCGCAGCGAGAGGGGGCGCAGCCGCGCCCCGTCCGCCGTTCAGCGTGTCTCGGGAGCTGCGCCGGCGCGCGCGTCCGCGTCGAGCTCCCACTGCGCCTTGCGGTACTCGGGCGGCGGATAGCCGCCCCACGCGAAGAGCGCCTCGGGGGCGCGCGGGTCGAACTCCTCGGGCGTCCAGAGCTCGGGGTTCGCGATGCAGTCCATGTCCGCGTAGTACTCGACGTGCCCGCCCGACGGGTTGCGGAAGTAGTAGAAGAGGTTCGAGCCGATGTAGTGGCGTCCCGGCCCCCAGCTCGGCTGCCATCCACGCTCGCTGAGCACCTTGAAGCCGCCCATGATCTCGTCGAGGCTCTCGACCCCGAACGAGAGGTGGTTGAGCCCCGCGCGGTGGTACCGGAGCAGGAACAGGTTGTGGTGGTCGGTCGAGCAGCGCAGGAACGCCCCCGCGCCGCGCAGCGTGTCCGACACCATGAAGCCGAGCCGGTCCGTGTAGAACGCGAGCTGCTGCTCGAAGTTCGGGCAGTAGAGCACGACGTGGCCGATGTGCTGCGGGGTCGCGCGGTCGTAGAACTTCGCGCGCGCGTTGAGCCGGAGCGCCTCGCCGATCGTGTTCAGCGTGATCGGCTCGAGCCGAACCGGCGTGCGCTCCGTCACGCGGAAGCCGATCGCGTATCCGGCAGGGTCGACCGTGCGGATCGTGCCGTCGGGCCGGACCGCGGTCGTGCGGTCGCGCTGCAGGTCGGCGGCGAGCCGGTCGAGGGAAGCGGGGGAGTCGACCCCCCAGACGATCTCGCGGACCGTGGGGCCGGGCTCGACCGGCGCGGCGAGCGTGGGGTCTGCCTCGTCGCGCAGCGCGATGGTCGTGTTCTCGGGCGTGCCGAACGTGGATCCGTGCGCGCCGCGCTCGAGGGGGCGCAGCCCGAAGTCCTCGAAGAACCGCGCGCCGCGCGAGACGTCCGCGACCCCGTAGGTCACCGACTCGATCCCGACGATCCCGGTGCTCGTGCGATCGCCGGGGTGCCGACCGACCGGCAGGCTCATCGCGCACCCCCTCCCTGCGGCCGTGTCGCCGCGCGTCGCAGCATAGGCGCCGCCGAAGGCGCGGGTCGCGCGGGGCCTCCGCGGCGCCCCCCTATGATGGATCCGCAGGCTTCGACGGGAGCGTTCCATGGGTTCGACGGCGGTGCTCGTGATCCTGATCGCGCTGGTCGTGTTGATCGCGCTCGTCGTGATCGCCGGGATCGCGCTCTACAACTCGCTCATCCGGCTGCGCCTGCGGGTCGACGAGGCGTGGTCGCAGATCGACGTGCAGCTGAAGCGGCGCCACGACCTGATCCCGAACCTCGTCAACGCCGTCCGCGGCTACATGGAGTTCGAGCAGGAGACGCTCACGGCCGTCACGAACGCGCGCGCGAACGCGGTGAGCGCGGGCGCCGCGGGTCCCGCGGCCGCGGCGGCCGCCGAGAACGCGCTCACGGCGACGCTGAGGTCGCTCTTCGCGGTGGTCGAGAACTACCCACAGCTGCGCGCGAACGAGAACGTCATGTCGCTCCAGGAGGAGCTGACCACCACCGAGAACCGCATTGCGTTTGCGCGGCAGCACTACAACGCGACGACGCGCGACTACAACACGAGCGTCGCCTCGTTCCCGAACGTGATCCTCGCGCGCCAGTTCGGGTTCACCGCGCGCGACTTCTTCGACGCCGAGCCCGAGGCCGCGGCGGTCCCCGAAGTGCGGCTGCGCTAGCGCGGGCGCGCGGGTCGTCGCGTGGCGACCGAGACGTTCTTCACGCAGCAGGCGGCCAACCGGCGGCTCTCCTGGCTGCTCATGCTGAGCGTGGTCGCGCTGCTGGCGGCGCTCGGGCTGGCGATGGGCTTCGGGCTGACGGCGGACCCGGTCGCGTCGGTCGCGATCACCGGCGGCGCGGTGGCGCTCGGCACGCTGCTCGCGCTGGGCTCCTACTACCGGGGCGACGAGCTCGTGCTCGCCGCCTCGCGCGCGCGCGAGGTGACGCGCGAGGAGCAGCCCCGGCTCTGGAACGTCGTCGAGGAGCTCGCCATCGCGGCGGGCATCCCCGTGCCGCGCGTCCACCTGATCGACGACACCGCGCCGAACGCGTTCGCCACCGGGCGCGACCCGGAGCACGCCTCGATCGCGATCACGACGGGGCTCCTCGAGAAGCTCGATCGCGACGGGCTTGCCGGCGTGATCGGGCACGAGCTCTCGCACGTCCGCAACTTCGACATCCGCTTCGCGCTGCTCGTGGGCGTCCTGGTGGGATCGATCGCGCTGCTCGCCGACATGTTCCTGCGCTACGCGTTCTGGTTCGGCGGCGGGCGGGGCGGGCGACGCGGTGGGGGCGGCGGGCTGCAGGCGCTCGCGGGCGTGCTCGCGATCCTGCTCGCGCTCATGGCGCCGATCGTCGCGCGACTCGTGCAGCTCGCGGTGAGCCGGCAACGCGAGTACCTCGCGGATGCGACGGCGGTCGAGCTGACGCGCAACCCGGCCGGACTCGAGCGCGCGCTGGCGATCATCGCCGGCGACCGCGAGGTGCTCGAGGTCGCGAACCGCGCCACCAACCATCTCTACATCGTGAACCCGGTCAAGAAGGTCGAGGAGCGCTCGCGAGGCCTCTTCTCGACGCACCCGCCGATCGTCGATCGCATCAACCGGCTGCGCGCGCTGCGCGGCGCGTCGCCGCTCTCGTCCAGCGAGTCGAGCGCGCTGCGCGCGCTCGAGCCCGACGGCGGCCGCGGTGGTCCCTGAGCGCGCGCGACGTGAGGGGCGACGGCCGCGCAGGAGGACGGCGCGCGCCGCGAGCGTCAACAGGAACGCAACGAGCCCGTCATGGCGACGTCACGCGCACGCGCGACGATGGCCCCAGTCAACCTGGCCGGACCCCCTGCGCGCGTCCACTGCTTACGAGAGTCCAGGCAGTTGTGGTCTTGCCCCCGGATCTATACCAGCCGCTATGCGACTTTTTCGGGTGTCCGGGTCTTGGCGAACTCCTGCGGGGTCAGGTCACCCAGCGCTGAATGAGGTCGCTGCTCGTTGT
>VGNK01000250.1 GCA_016866055.1 Chloroflexota bacterium
GGGCCGTGACGGCGGCGAGCTCGCGCCGCAGCTCCGGATCCGCCGGCGGCGCCGGGTCGAGGCCGCGGAGCAGCGCGCGGATGTAGAGCCCCGTGCCGCCGACCACCGTGGGGAGCCGCCCGCGCCGATGGATGTCCGCGATGAGCGCCGCGGCGTCGCGGCGAAAGCGCGCGGCCTGGTAGCGGTCGTCGGGGTCGACGACGTCGATCAGGTGGTGCGGCACCGCGGCGCGCTCGGCGGGCGTCGGCTTGCCGGTCGCGACGTCCATGAAGCGGTAGACCTGCCGGGAGTCGGCGCTGACGACTTCGAGCGGGACGCGGGCGCCCAGCGCCACGGCCACCGCGGTCTTGCCCACCCCGGTGGGCCCGGCGATCACGAGCAACGGCAGCTTCATGCCACTCCAGCCTCGCACGCCACTACCACGTGCGCTTCAACTCCTTGCGAACCTCCGCGAGCGAGATCCGGCTCACCACCGGCCGGCCGTGGGGACAGAAGAACGGCGTCGCGGTCTCGCCGAGGTCCTGGACGAGCCGCTCCATCTCCTCGTGCGCCAGCGGGGTGTTCGCCTTGATCGCCGCGCGGCAGGCCACGAAGGCCAGCGCGCGCTCGACGGTGGGCTCGCCGACCTTGGGGCCGGAGAGCTCGTCGACCGCGGCCTCGATCACCCGCCGCGGCTCGTCGCCCTTGAGCAGCACGGGCACCGCGCGCAGCGACACCGTCGTCCCCGCCAGTCCCTCGATCTCGAAGCCGAGGCGCTCCAGCGGGCGGCGCCAGCGCTCCAGCAGCACGCGCGCGGCGGGCGGCAGGTCGAGCGGCTGCGGGAACAGCAGCACCTGCGCCGCGAGCGGCCCCGTCGCGAGCTCGGCCTGCAAACGCTCGAAGAGGACGCGCTCGTGCGCGACGTGCTGGTCGAGGAAGAAGACCTCGTCGTCCGAGGCCGCGACGATGAACGTATCCTGCACCTGGCCGAGCACGCGCCCGAAGCGCGCGACCGTGTACGGCTTCGGCGTCTCGGCGAAGAGCGCGGGCTGCGCGCGTTCGGCGTCGTCGCGCATCGGCATGCCCGGCTCGGGGAGCGCCGCGACCGCCGCCCCATCCGCGTCGAGCGCGGGCGAGCGGAGCACCGGCATCACGGGATCGCGCCGGAGCGCGCCGCCGATCGCCGCCACGACCATCTCCTGCACGAGCCGCGGGTGCCGGAAGCGCACCCAGGCCTTGCTCGGATGCACGTTCGCGTCGACGTCCGACGCGGGCAGCGCGATCGAGAGCGCGACGAACGGAAACCGGTCGCGCGGGAGCAGCGGCCGATACGCCGCGAGCACCGCCTGGAAGAGCGCGGGATCGCGCACGGGCCGCCCGTTCACCGACAGCACGACCTCGTCGCGGCCGCCGCGCGTGAGATCGGGCGGGCTGATCCAGCCGTGGATCGTCACGCCGTGCTCGTCGCGCTGCACCGCGAGCAGCCGGCCCGCGACCTCGTAGCCCCAGAGGGCGCCGAGCCGGTCGCGCAGATTCCCCGCCCGGGGTGCCGTCAGCGCGGGGCGGCCGTTGCTCGTCACGCGGAACTGGACCTCGGGCTGCGCGATCGCGAGCTGCGTCACCACGCGCAGCGACGCCGACAGCTCGGTCGAGCCGGTCTTCAGGAATTTCAGGCGCGCGGGCGTGTTGAAGAAGAGGTCGCGCACCTCCACGCTGGTCCCGGCGTCGCAGGCGACCGCGAGGCGCTGCGTGATCGCGCCGCCCTCGCCGGCGACGCGCGTGCCGTCGGTGGCGCCGCGCGCGCGCGTCTGCACGGTGAAGCGCGCGATCGCGCAGATGGCCGGCAGCGCCTCGCCGCGGAAGCCCAGCGTGGCGATCGCGTCGAGGTCCGCGTCGCTCGCGAGCTTGGACGTGGCGTGCCGCTCGAGCGCCAGCGCCAGCTCGTCGGCCGTCATGCCGAACCCGTCGTCCGTCACCCGCACGAGCGAGGCGCCGCCGTCGCGCAGGTCGATCGTGATCGCGCCGGCCTCGGCATCGAGCGCGTTCTCGGCCAGCTCCTTCACCACCGACGCCGGGCGCTCCACCACCTCGCCGGCGGCGATCTTGTTGATCAGCGCGTCGGGGAGCTTGCGGATCCGGCCGACGATCACGAGGCGGGGCCGCCGGCGCGGCCGGCCGCGAGCGCCTGCCACTTCACGAGCAGGTTGAGCGCCTCGATCGGCGTCACATGCGCGAGGTCCAGGTGGGTCAGCTCGGTCACGATGGGATCCGCCGCCGGCGTGAAGAGCCCGAGCTGCGCGGCCTCTTCCACGACCGCGCGCCGGTGCCCCGCGGCCTCGAGCTCGGCCAGCAGGGCCCGCGCGCGGGCGATCACCGGCGCGGGCAGGCCGGCGAGCCGGGCAACCTGGATTCCATAGCTGCGATCGGTAGATCCGCTCCGGACCTTGTGAAGGAAGATGATCTCGTCGTTCCACTCGCGCACCGCGACGTGGAAGTTGCGCACGCCGGCCAGCCGGTCCGCGAGCTGGGTCAGCTCGTGGAAGTGCGTGGCGAAGAGGACCTTCGCCCCCGGCGCGCGGTCGTGGAGCGCCTCGACCACCGCCCACGCGATCGCGAGCCCGTCGAAGGTCGACGTGCCGCGCCCGACTTCGTCGAGGAGCACGAGGCTGCGCGGGGTGGCGTTGTTCAGGATGGTGGCGGTCTCGACCATCTCGACGAGGAAGGTCGACTGCCCGCGCCCGAGGTTGTCCTGGGCGCCCACCCGGGTGAAGAGCCGGTCGAGCACGCCGATGCGCGCCTCGCGCGCGGGCACGAACGCGCCCATCTGCGCGAGGATCACGATGTGCCCGGTCTGCCGGAGGTAGACCGACTTGCCGGCCATGTTCGGGCCCGTGAGGATGACGATGCGCGCCTCGGCATCCAGCGAGAGGTCGTTGCCGGTGACCGGCGCGTCCGCGCGGGCCTCCAGCACCGGGTGCCGCCCGTCCACGATCGTGAGCGCCGAGCCGTGGTCCACGACGGGACGCACGTGCCCCCGCAGGTGCGCGACTTCGGCGAGGGCGGCGAAGACGTCGAGCCGCGCGAGCGCGCGCGCGGTCGTGAGCAGCGCCGCGGCGTGCGCGGCGACGCGGCGGCGCACGTCGTCGAAGAGCGCGTACTCGAGCTTGCGCCGCCGCTCGTCGGCGCCGAGCACCTTGGCCTCGTACTCCTTGAGCTCGGTGGTGACGTAGCGCTCCGCGCCGGCGAGGGTCTGGCGCCGCACGTACTCGTCGGGCACCTTCCCCGTCTGCGCATTCGTCACCTCGATGCCGTAGCCGAACACGCGGTTGAACTTCACGCGCAGGCTGCTGATCCCCGTCCGCGCCCGCTCGCGCTCCTCGAGGCCGGCGATCCACTCGCGGGCCTCGCGGGCCTCGCTCACCAGCGTCGCCAGGCGCGGGTCCCACCGCTCGCGGATGAGGCCGCCGTCGTGGAGCGTGAGCGGCGGCTCGTCCACGAGCGCCTCCGCGAGCAGCGCGCGCAGCTCGGCCAGCGGGGCGATCTCCTCCCGCGCCGCGGCGAGCAGCGCGCCGTCGAGGGCCGCGCAGGCGGCGCGC
>VGNK01000251.1 GCA_016866055.1 Chloroflexota bacterium
CCCACACCCAGCCGCTCGCGGGCGTGCGCGTGCTCGAGGTCACCGCGAACTGGGCGGGGCCGCTCGCGGGGCGCCACCTCGCGGACATGGGCGCCGACGTCGTGAAGATCGAGCTCGCGCGCCGCCCCGCGACGCGCGGCGGCCACCCCGCGGGGGGCCAGCTCTGGAACACCGGGTACAACCGCGCGGGCTACTTCAACCTCTTCAACCGCAACAAGCGTGACCTCGTGGTGGACCTCGCCGCGCCCGAGGGGCGCGAGCTCTTCCTGCGGCTCGTCGACGACGCCGACGTCGTGCTCGAGAACAACAGCGCGCGCGTCTTCCCCAACCTCGGGCTCGACTACGCAACGCTCGCCGCGCGCAACCCGCGCATCGTGATGTGCTCGATGTCGGGGATGGGCGCGACCGGCCCCGAGACGCACTACCTCGCCTACGGCTCGAACATCGAGGCCTCGAGCGGGCTCGTCTCGCAGCTCGGCTACGGCGACGGCGAGCTGTACGGAACGGGCTCGTACTACGCCGACCCGATCTGCGGGACGCACGGCACGGCGGCGATCGTCGCGGCGCTGTTGCAACGGGAGCGGACCGGGCGCGGGCAGTTCATCGACGTGGCGCTGCAGGAGTCCGGCGTCGCCTTCCAGGTCGAGGCGATCATGGAGTACCGCCTCACGGAGCGCGTGCCCGGGGCGATGAACAACCGCTCGCGGCGCATTGCGCCGCAGGGCGTGTACCGGTCGGTGGGGACCGACTGCTGGCTCGCGATCGGCGTCGAGCGCGACGAGCAATGGGATGCGCTCTGCGCGACGATCGGGCGCGCCGACCTCGCGGAGCGGTACCCGGGGCTCGCGGCGCGCCGCGCAGCGCATGGGGAGATCGACGTGGCGATCGAGCAGTGGAGCGTCACGCTCGACCACCAGCGGGCGACGCGGCGGCTGCAGGCCGCGGGAGTGCCGGCGGCCCCGGTGCTCGCGAACTGGGAGATCGTGAGCGACCCGCACCTGTACGCGCGCGGCTACTTCGTCGACGTCGTGCACCCGGACGTGGGCCACCACCGCTGGGACGGGTACCCGTGGCGGCTCTCGCGCACGCCGGGGCGCATCCGCATGGGGGCGCCGGCGTTCGGCGAGCACAACGACGAGGTGCTGCGCGAGCTCGCCGGGTGCTCGCAGGAGGAGATCGCGGGGCTCCGCGCGCGCGGCGTCGTCGCCGACGTCCCCGAGGTGTCGCAGGCGTTCTGAGCCCGCGGGCGCGACGAGGGCGGCACGCGACGGTGTGCGGCGGGCCGGCGACCGCGGCCCCCACGCGACGACGGCGAGCGGCGGGCTGCAGGGCCCGCCGTGGCGTGACGTCGGTCCGGGGGGCGGGCGGTGAGGTCACGGCGGGCTCACGCCCGCCGCTCGCCGAGACCCACCGCGCCGCCGCCCTCCGTCGCGCCGCGAGCCTCCGGCGGAACTCCCACGCCCCCTCCGGCGTCTCCTCCCGTGTAAGGAGATCGTCCATGTCCCCTCGACCACTCCTGTCGCTCGCCGTCGCCGTGCTCGTGCTGGCAGCCTGCTCCAACGGCTCCGCCGACGCGCCCGGCGACGAGCCGTCCGCAGCGCCACCCTCCGCGGGCATGCCGGTTCCCCCGGCCGGCGCGCCCGGCGGCTCCCCCGCGCCCACCCGCCCGCCGGCGCAGTCGCCGCCACCCCAGGCGCCGCCGGGCACGCGCATCGTCGCGGCGCCGATCGGGGACGCCCGTGTCGACGCGCCGCCCACGCTCCCGCCGACCTACGTGCTGCACGTGGTCTCCGGGCTACAGAACGGCTGCACGCGCTTCCACGGCGTGCACGTCGGGCGTGCGGGGACGCACTTCGAGGTCGCCGTCGAGAACACGACGCCGACCGCGCAGAACATCGCGTGCACCATGATCTACGGACTGCACGAGAGCCGGACCGAGCTCCCCGGCCCGTTCGCCGCGGGCGCGCGCTACACGGTCGACGTGAACGGGGAGCGCGCGCTCTCGTTCGTCGCCCGCTGACCGAACCGCGCGATCTCCTCGAGCGCCCTACGCCGAGCGGCGGCCTGCGCGTAGCATGGCCGCCGCCGGCGCGCCCGCGCCCCGGCGCGGTGCGAGGGGAGCGCCATGGCCGACGAGCCACAGAAGCGATACACGCCCGACGGGATCGAGGTCCCGCCGCCATCCGAGAACGACGTGCTCTACGAGGCGCACGACGCCATCGCGTGGATCACGTTCAACCGCCCGCTCGTCCTCAACGCTGTCGACTGGTCGCTGACGCTCCACTTCGGTCGCGCGCTCGAGCGCGCGGCGGAGGACGACTCGGTACGCGCGGTGATCGTGCGCGGCGCCGGGCGCGCCTTCTGCGCGGGCGGCGACCTCCAGTCGTTCCCGCGTCCCGAGGGGCTCGAGGTCCCAGCGATGTTCGACCTGATGCTGCGCGTCTGGCGGATGCCGAAGCCTGTGATCGCCGCCGTGCGCGGGCACGCCGTGGGGCAGGGCTGCGAGATCGCCGGCATGTGCGACATCACGATCGCGGCCGACGACGCGAAGTTCGGCGAGATCCAGGTCCGCCACGGCTTCGGCCCGCCGATGCTGATCATGCCGTTCCTCGTCGGGCTGAAGGCGGCGAAGGAGCTGCTCATGCTCGGTGAGCTCGTCGAGGCGCAGGCCGCGCTGCGGCTCGGGCTCGTGAACCGCGTCGTGCCGGCGGACCGGCTCGACGCCGAGGCGGAGGCGATGGCGAAGCGGTTCGCGTCGCTCCCACCGACGGCGGTTGCGCTCAACAAGCTGCTCATCAACCGAGCCTACGAGCTCGCCTCGTTCATGGAGGCGATGAACTACCGCGAAGTCCCCGAACTGCGTGACCTCTTCGGCCGCACGCGCGACGACCGCGTCGCCGCCGAGCGGCTGCGCACGCTGCGCGAGCAGGGGTGGAACGCCTTCAAGGAACAGCGCGACGAGGCCTTCCGAGGGTAGCGCGAGCGGTGCCTTCGGGTGCACCCGAGCGCGCCCGGCTCCGGGCGCGGGGCCCCTTCGACGCGCTCAGCGCAGGCGGCGTCGGCCGGCTGAGCCGCCACTCGGATCGCGGGACCACGCGCCGGGCTGCGGCCCCGCCTACTGCCAGCGCGCAAGCCGCGGCAGCTCCTTCTTGAGGTCGAGCCGCGTCTTGCCGATCGCCTGCTTGCGCTGCGCGGCGATGCGCTCGACGGCCGCGTTGATGAACGCCTCGGGCGTGTCGACCGCCTCCACGAACGCGCCGTCCCGGTAACACCCGGAGCAGTAACGATCGGTCAGCGCGCCGCCGCGCCCGGTGCCGAAGGCAGGATCGCGGCGCATGTTGAAACCGCACGACTGACAGAAGAGGTGCTCGCGCCCGCGCGCGAAGTCGCGCATGTACTCGCGCGAGCCGCCACCGCGTTTCACGGAGGCCGCGCGCGTCTTCGTCCCGCCGCCCGCGGTCGTGGCGCGCTTCGCGGGCGCCGCCTTCGTCGCGGTCGTGGCGCGCTTCGCGGGCGCCGCCTTCGTCGCGGTCGTGGCGCGCTTCGCGGGCGCCGCCTTCGTCGCGGTC
>VGNK01000252.1 GCA_016866055.1 Chloroflexota bacterium
GGTGCCGCCGGCGTGCCGAGGCGCTCGATCGCGAGCCGGGCGACCTGCGCGCTGGCGGCGCGCAGGTCGCGCCGCCCCTCGAGGTGACGCCGCGCGTCCGACCAGAACCACGCGCTGGTCGCGATCGCCGCGCGCGCGAAGGCCTCGGCGTCGAGCCCGGGGAGGCGCTCCGCCGCCCAGCGGCTCGCCTCGCGCCACGCCGCCTCCTGGTTGCCGGTGAAGTCGACGATGGTGTCGTCGAGGTCGAAGAGCACGGCGCGGTCGCCGCGCCCGCTCAGAAGAGCCACCGCACCCCGTCCCATCCGACCCAGGGGTCGAACAGCAGCGACCCGGCGAGCGCGCCGACGAGGAAGCCGCTCGCCGCGCCGAGGCCGATGAGCGACCGGTGGTGGGTCACGTCGCGGAGGTTGTCGGTGAGGAACGTGGCGGCGAGGTAGTAGAGGACGACGGCGAAGCCGAGCGAGAGCGAGGCGACGAGCGCCCACTCGCCGGCGGCGACGAAGCCGACGACCCACCCGAGCGCCACCACGAACGCGGCGCCCGCGACGAGGCTGCGCAGGAAGAGCGCGCGCCCGTATCCGCGCACCGCGCGGTCGATGCGCGCGAGCTGCGCGGGCAGGTAGGCGCGCTTCTCGCGCTCGGCGCGCTCGAAGAGCGGGAGGTGGCGCTCCGCCGGGCCGCCGCGCCCGTTCCCCGAGGTGCCGGCGGCGCTCGCCACGACCCGCGCTCCCGCCACGACCGCGACGCCGCGGTCGACCTGCCGCAGCGCCACCCACGCGACCGCGGCGATCGCCGCGAGGACGAGCCCGAACGAGACCCAGGGCCGGGAGGCGAAGGAGCCGGTCTCCTGAAAGAGCGCCTCGCGCGTCAGGCACGCCTCCGGCGCGGGCTCGCCCGGCACCGCGCGCTCCCAGCACTCCGCGACGAAGGGGTCGTCCGGCCGTATCTTCGCGCCGACGCCGCCGAAGCCGTGCTGCTTCGAGTACCAGGACACTGAGTACGAGTACTCGCCGGCGCGGTCGTCGAGCGGCGTGCGCTGCTTCGCCTCGACCACGCGCTCCACGCCGCCGCACGCGGCGAACAGCAGCGCCGCGCACGCCAGCGCGGCGGCCGTCGCGACCGCGGGGAGCCGCGTGCGCGCGATCCGGGGCGTCGCCGGACCTGCCTAGCTCAGGCCTCGCTCGGCGATCATCGCGGTGACGTCGACGAGCCGGCACGAGTAGCCCCACTCGTTGTCGTACCACGCCATCGTCTTCGCGATGTCGCCGTCGATCACCATCGTCGAGGCGGCGTCGTGGATCGCCGAGCCGGGGTGGCCCTTGAAGTCCATCGACACGAGCTCCTCGCGCTCGTAGTAGAGGTAGTGCTTGAGCGGGCCCTCGGCCGCTGCGAGGTATGCCTCGTTGATCTCGCCGGCCGACGGCGAGTCGCGCAGGTCGGTGACGAGGTCCACGACGGAGACCGTCGGCGTCGGCACGCGGAAGGCGAGCCCGTCGAACTTCCCGGCGAGCTCCGGGATCATCTGCCCGACCGCGTCGGAGGCGCCCGACGAGGTCGGCACGATGTTGAGCGCGGCGGCGCGCGCGCGGCGCAGGTCCTTGTGCGAGTTGTCGACGAGGTTCTGGTCGCCGGTGTAGGCGTGGATCGTCGTCATCGAGCCGCGCTCGACGCTGAACGCCTCGTGGAGCACCTTCACCGCGAGCACGACGCAGTTCGTCGTGCAGGAGCCGGCGGAGATCACGTGGTGCTCGGCGGGGCGGTACTCGTCCTGGTTCGCCCCCATGATCACGGTCCAGTCGACGCCCTTGCCCGGCGCCGAGATGATGACCTTCTTCACGCCGTTCGTGAGGTGGCCTCCCGCGGTCTTGCGGTCGCGGAACTGCCCGGACGACTCGATCACGAGGTCGACCCCGGCCTCGCCCCAGGGGATCTCGGCGGGGTCGTTGGCGTTGAAGACAACGACCTCGTGGCCGTCGACCTTGAAGGAGCGCTTGCCGTCGACGATCTCGGCGGGGAAGCGGCCGTAGTCGGAGTCATGGCGCAGGAGGTGGGTGCGGATCGCCACCGGCCCGCGGTTGATGGCGACAATCTCGAAGTCGTCGCGTCGGTGCTCCCACCAGGCTCGGAAGGCCTGGCGACCCGTCCGCCCGAACCCATTGATGCCGACGCGCAAGGTCATGGCCCACCCTCCAGTCGCGCCCGTTCGGGCCTCGATTCTATGGCAGCGCCGGAACAGCCTCCACGGACGGCCCAACGCGTGACCGCGCGTTCGTGCGTTCGGATTCGTGGCCCGGGCCCGCGGGCCGCGCGGCGGTCGGACGCCCGACGCGCGTCGCCTAGCGCGGGATGACGCGGTAGATGCGGCTCACGGGGTACTCCGGGCACCCCACGGATTGGCGATGTCGGCGACGAACATCCCGCCGCCGAGCACGCCCGCGGTATCGAATACGACGTGCGAGGCGTCGATGCCGAGCAGGAACGGCGTGAGCCGCCCTTCGGCGTCCAGCACGAAGACGCCGCCGTCGCCGTGCAGGTCCGTGCCCTGCGTGGCGATGAAGAGGCCGTCGCCGAAGGCGCCGCCGGGGCCGAGCGTGACGAACTCCAGCCCGGTGAGCCCGTCGGCGAGCTTCGTCACGGACCGGCCGTCGAGCGAGACCCTGTGCAGCGCGTCGAGCCCGTGCGGGACGGCGTCGCGGGCGCGCGCGCTGAAGGAGCCGGCGACGATGACGATGCCGTCGTCGCGAGCCGCCGGCATCCTGAGCGCGGGCTTCGCCCCGATCACGGTGGCGCTCGCCTGCGGCGGGAGCGGGACGGAGGCCACGCGCTCGCTGCGGCCGCCGGGGTGCACGCGCAGCAACGCGCCGCCGGTGAAGTCGGTCGCGTACAAGAGGCCGTCGCTCCCGAACGTGAGGCCCGCCGGCCCGAAGGGAGCGGCGCCGAGCGTCGCGAAGGTGTCGAACTCGCCGCGTGCGTTCAGGCGCAGGATGCGCAGCGACTGCGGCTCCGAGAGGAGCAGCCCCTCGCCGTACGCGCCGCGCGCGACGACGAGGTTCTCGATCCCGCGTTCGAGCCCCTCCGCGACGACGCGGACGCGGCCATCCGCGTCGACGTGGAAGACGCGGCGGGGCTCGCGCGCCGCGGAGAAGTCGGGGCCGCCGGCGACGTAGAGCCCCCGAGCGAAGCCGTGCTCGCCCGTCGAGATCCTGAGGTGGAAGGCCCAGCTGCGCTGGTGGCCTGCGAGATCCGCGAAGCGCTCGAGCCGGAAGCGGCGGCCGTCCACGAGCCGCGGGGGTCCCTGCGACACGCCGAAGGGGTAGGCGGAGCTCAGCTCGGCGAGCGGCACCGGGGTGGCGCGGCCGCGCGCGGATGCTCGCAGCCGGCGAGCGCGATCGCGAAGGCCAGGGCGAGCGGCAGCAGGCGCGCCCGGGTCGCGGACATGCGTCCTCCGTTCCGGCGCACGAACGGCCGCGCGGCATGGTAGGCCCC